>JAYRVQ010000166.1:0-2900 GCA_041918465.1 Anaerolineales bacterium | reverse complement strand
TTGCAGGACGATCCATTCGTAGAGTGGCTTGTGTTCATGCTTATCGGACTCGCCGATGAGTATACGAAGCAGGGAACCTTCTTGTGGGAGTTGCATGGTTTATCTCCAAATCCAAAACGCGACCGTGCGTCCCACCCAAACTAGAGCGAGACCGAAAATCACGTTCGCACCGATGTTCAACAAAGCATTGACCGTCTCGCCGTCGCGGAGCAGATTCAGCGTGTCGTTGCCGAACGAGGAAAAGGTGGTGAACCCGCCGAGCACCCCGAAGAATACCAATGCGCGGGTTTCGGGCGTAAACACGCCGCGCGACTCTGCTAACTGGCTGAGAAACCCGATCACGAAACAACCGATGAGATTGACCGTCAGCGTGCCGAAGGGAAAGTCCACGCTCTGGCTCGCGGACTGAATCCACACGCCGAGCAGATAGCGGGAGACCGATCCCACCGCGCCGCCGAGGGCGACGAGAGAAATAGTGAGAAGAGAGGGCATGACGCGGGCATTATAACAAAGTGAGCGGAATTCTATCCGCTCACTACTCTCCATTCCCTATTCTCTACTCTCTAACCGCCAAACGCATCATTCAGCCAATCAATGAACCCCTTCTCTTTCGGCTTGACCGTCGTTCCCAACGTCTCGGCCAGTTTCTCCATCAACTCGCGCTGATCCTTCGTGAGTTTGGACGGCACTTCCACGTTGACGATTACCAACTGGTCGCCGCGATGATTCTTGTTACGGACGTGTGGCACGCCCTTGCTCTTCATATGAAAGACTTTTCCAGGCTGTGTCCCTGCTGGGATTTTGAGATTCTCGTCACCGTCAACGGTGGGAACTTTGATGTCCGCGCCGAGGGCGGCCTGCGCAATATTGATATCGAGGTTGAGCAGTATGTCATTCTCACGACGCTTGAAATACTTGTGCGGCTGGACATTCAACACGAGGAACAAACTTCCCGTCGGCCCGCCATAAACTCCGGGGCCGCCCTCCCCCGCCAAACGGATTTGCGTCCCGTGATCCACACCTGCAGGAATCTGCACCTTCTTTTTGATCTTCTTATGCTCCAGTCCACCGCCGCGGCAAATCTTGCAGGGATTGACAATCACCTCGCCGCGTCCCTGACAGGCGGGACAGACCGCCGTCTGCATCATCTGCCCGAGGAACGTCTGACGCACGGTTCGCACCTCGCCCTGTCCGCCACAGGTGGAACATTTGGTGGGATTCGTCCCCGGTTCTGCGCCGGACCCGTTGCAGGTCGAGCAGGTTTCGTCGCGCGAGAACTCGATCTCCTTCTCGACGCCGAAGATGGCCTCCTCAAACTTGAGCGCGACTTCCATTTGCAAATCGCGCCCGCGCCGCGGGGATTTACGTCCGCTACGTCGGCCACCCATGCCAAATCCGAACTGGCCAAATATCTCTTCGAACAGGTCGCCAAAATCCGCCGTGTAATCGTGGAAGCCACCGCCCATGTTGCCAAGGCCTTCCTTGCCAAAGCGGTCATAACGGGCGCGCTTGTCCGCGTCCGAGAGCACGCCGTAGGCCTCGTTGATTTCCTTAAATTTTTCCTCGGCGTCAGGCTCCTTGTTCACGTCGGGATGCAACTGGCGCGCGAGTTTACGGAACGCGCCTTTGATCTCATCTTCCGACGCGTTCCGATCGATGCCGAGGGTTTCGTAGTAATCGCGGTTGCTCATTTCAAGTTTTCATGTTGGAAGGTTCACAGGTTGGCAAGTTAACTTTCCAACTTGCCAACTTTCAAACTATTCCTTCACTTCGCCTTCCACCACATCAGGCCCCGCGTCTGCTTGACCAGGTTGCGGATTATCGCCTGCCTGCGGCTGTTGTTGATAGACACTCGCGCCGACCTTCTGGATGACCTGCCCGAGGGACTCGGTCGCGGCTTTGATCGCTTCCACGTTATCGGACTCCGCGGCTTTCTTGACCTCGGCGGACTTCGCTTCGATTTCGCTTTTCACGTCTGACGGGACCTTGTCGCCGAATTCTTTCAGCGCCTTCTCTGCGGTGTAGACGGCATTATCCGCCTGATTGCGCGCTTCGATGAGTTCCTTGCGCTTGCGATCATCTTCTGCGTGAGATTCAGCATCCTGACGCATTTTCTCAACTTCGGATTCGCTCAGGCCAGACGAGGCCGTGATGGTGATGTGCTGTGTGCGTCCCGTGGCCTTGTCCTTCGCGGTGACTTTCAGGATGCCGTTAGCGTCAATGTCGAAGGTCACTTCGATCTGCGGGACGCCGCGCGGCGCAGGCGGGATACCGTCGAGGTTGAATTTGCCCAGCGACTTGTTGTCCGCGGCCATCGGGCGCTCGCCCTGCAAAACGTGAATTTCAACTTGTGTTTGATTATCCGACGCAGTCGAGAAGACCTGGCTCTTGCGCGTCGGGATGGTGGTATTGCGCTCGATCTGGGGAGTGGCGACCGAGCCGAGCGTCTCGATGGACAGCGTCAGCGGAGTGACATCGAGCAGGAGAATGTCCTTCACTTCGCCGCCAAGAACGCCCGCCTGAATCGCCGCACCGACCGCGACCACTTCATCGGGGTTCACGCCCTTGTGTGGATCCTTGCCGAAGAACTTGCGGACCACTTCCTGTACAGCAGGCATGCGCGTCATCCCGCCAACCAAAACTATTTCGTGGATGTCGCCCGCGGTCATGCCAGCGTCAGACAAGGCTTGTTTAATGGGAGCAACTGTCCGTTCGACAAGATCGCCCGTCAACTGTTCAAGCTTGGCGCGGGTGAGAGTCGTAACCAAATGTTTGGGGCCTGAGGCGTCCGCCGTGATGTAGGGCAGGTTGATCTCGGTCTGCATCGTGGTAGAGAGTTCGATCTTGGCTTTCTCGGAGGCTTCCTTCAAACGCTGGAGCGCCTGGCGATCGTTGCGGAG
>JAYRVQ010000165.1:0-1522 GCA_041918465.1 Anaerolineales bacterium | reverse complement strand
GCGCAAGTCATCGCCAACACCACCAAGAGTCACTTCGTCACTATCTCCGCGATCCTCGCGGGCAAGGCCGACCTGCGCGTCATCATCGAAGAGTCCCTCGAACGCCGCCGCCTGCACAACATCCGCACGATCCTCTTCGTGGATGAAGTGCACCGCTGGAACAAGGCCCAGCAGGACGCTCTCCTGCCGCACGTTGAAAGCGGTGCAGTCACCCTCATCGGCGCGACCACCGAGAATCCATATTTCGAAGTCATCAAGGCGCTCATCTCGCGCTCGCGCGTATTTCAATTGCGGAATTTAAATCAGGAGGAGACGGGGATTCTGCTCGACCGCGCCCTCGCAGACCCCGAACGCGGCTACGGGACAAAACACATCATTCTGGACCTCGCGGCCCGCTCCCATTTAACCGAAGTCGCCAGCGGCGACGCGCGCAACGCGTTAAACGCGCTCGAACTGGCGGTCGAATCCACGCCCCCCAACGAAAATGGCGTCATCCACATCACGCTGGATGTGGCGCAGGAATCCATCCAACAACGCGCCGTGCTTTACGACAAGGACGGCGACGCACACTACGACACGATCAGCGCGTTCATCAAGTCTGTGCGTGGATCCGATCCCGACGCGGCGCTCTATTGGCTCGCCAAGATGATCTACGCGGGCGAAGACCCACGCTTCATCATTCGTCGTCTGATAATCCTCGCGGGCGAAGACATCGGCCTCGCCGACCCAATGGGACTCGTTGTTGCCTCGTCCGCCGCGCAGGCTTTCGATTTCATTGGCCTACCCGAGGGAATCTACCCCATTGTTGAAGCCACACTCTACCTCGCCACCGCGCCAAAGTCCAACAGCGCGACTGCCTATTTCAAGGCGATGAAGATTCTCGAAGATACGGGACAGGTCTCCGTGCCGCGCCATCTGATGGACGGTAATCGCGACGCGGCCGCCATGGGACATGGCAAGGATTACGTTTATCCGCACGAACAGGAAGGTCACTTCACGCCGCAACAATATCTGCCGAAACGATTGCTCGGCACATATTTCTATAAACCCTCGGGCGAGGGCTACGAGTCACAGGTGACAGCCCGTTTGGAGATGTGGCGCGAGGCGCAGAGAAAAGCGCTGGGAATCGAGAAGTCTGTCGAAGTCCCTGATTTAAGCGAAGAGAAAGTTTTGGAAATGAAGCGGAAGATCAAATGAATTCATTGGCAAGTTGGAAGGTTTTACAGGTCAAAGTTGAACTTTCCAACATTCTAACTTTTCAACTTTCAAATACATCAACATGCCAACTTTATTACTCATCCGTCACGGCGAAAACGACTTCGTCAAAACCAGCAAGTTAGCGGGACGATTGCCTGGGGTTCACTTAAACGCGCGGGGACAGAAACAGGCCGAAGCGTTGGGCGAGGCGCTGAAAGACGTCCCTATTCAGACGATCTATTCCAGTCCGCTGGAACGCGCGATGGAGACTGCCGCGCCCATCGCCGGGGCGCGGGCCCTGACCGTTATCCCCGAACCCGATCTG
>JAYRVQ010000164.1:0-1748 GCA_041918465.1 Anaerolineales bacterium | reverse complement strand
GCGCGTTCTGCTGATCGATCTGGACCCACAGGGACAGTCCGCCACCGCCCTGGGACGCAATCCCGAACCCGGCGCGTTTTATCTGCTCACAATGGGAAGCACCCTACAGGAGACCACCTTTGTGCAGTCATGGGTGCGTTTCTCCGGACGCGAGGGACTGTATCTATTACCCGGTGACCAGCAGACGATGGCAGCTCAGACCGTGCTCAATACACAGGACAAACCCATCTCCGCCATCCGCCAATCCATCCAGCGTTTCTTCAAGGATGGACTCCATTACATCCTCTTCGATACGGCGCCCAGTGTCGGCGGCATCCAGGAACGGGCGGTCTGGGCCTCCGATCTGGTGATCGTGCCGACTGCCACCGAATTCCTCTCTGCCGACGGCGTCTCAAAGGTGCTGCGCATGATGAGCATCCTGCAGGAAAGGAAGAACTGGCGCGGAAATCTATTGGGCATCCTGCCAACCTTCTTCGATGAACAAACCCGCGAGAGCAAAGCCACGATGGAGATCTTAAAGGAAAAATTCGACGCCAGCGTCCTGCCGCCCATCCATCGCTCCACACTGCTCAGGGAATGCGCCGCCGAAGGCAAGACGATCTTTGAAATGGACGAACTATGTCGCGCTGCAAAGCAGTATCAGGCGCTGACCCAGCATGTGATGAAGTTCTAGGAGTGGATATGACCGGACGACGTGACCCCTTTGACAAGACAGAAACACCCAACCCCACTCAACCACCCAGCCTCTATGACTCGCTGCGTGTGGCGGCGCCGCGCAAGCGCAACCGTCAGTGGGAAAAACAGCAACAGAGCCGCAAGGTGGTCTATCGCGGCATTGATCCCAAGCTGGCCTTGAAGGTCAAGGCAATAGCCGACGACCTGCTGGTTCCCTCAGGTGAGGTGGCATGTGTGGTGCTCGACTACGCCCTGCGTTCCTACGAACGCGGGGATTTCGATCTCCATCCGCGACCCAATCCAGAACGAATGCGCATGACTCTCTTCCCACGAAGCGACTCCGCACATTCGATCAACAGACCTAAACGTACTGCCAAACATAAACGACCGGAAGCCTTATGGAAGGTGATCACCACCTGGCGTGGGTTTTCCCCCGAACTCAAAAAGGAACTGGCGGCGCTGGCGTCCGAGGATGGCTTGCATGTACCCATCGGAGAATTGATCACAGCCTTGTTGCGTTTTGGTCTGAAGGCATATGAAACCGGATTGTTGATGCTTGAACCCAAACTGAAATCCACCACATTCACTTTAGCGCACAAAGGCAAATGATGACGTTCCGCCAAAAAACACTATTTTATTTTCACGGGATGAAGAACGCAGGCGGCATTGACTACGTGCCGCCTGCGCTCTGTCCACGCGCCGCCCACACATCCGCCTGCGCTGCCGCCTACGTCGAACGCACAGGAAGGGCTGAGGCGAAAGAAATCCAGCATGAACGTTCTGGGAGATCCAGGCTCGTTTTACGGGGATGTTCGGCATGAGCGATCTTCAACAAGTCTGGAGTTCCGTGCTGGCTCAATTGCAGTTGGACATGCCGCGCGCCTCGTATGAAACCTGGGTGTTGGGAACGCAAGCCATCGCTTTGGAAAAGGATGTGCTGCTTGTTTCCACACGCAATGCCTATGCCCGTGACTGGCTGGAGTCGCGCCTGACCAGCACTGTGCAGAGATTACTGGTCGGCGTGTTGAATCGTTCCATCTCTGTGAAGTTTGTCGTTGGCGATGAGTCACAGG
>JAYRVQ010000163.1:0-2839 GCA_041918465.1 Anaerolineales bacterium | reverse complement strand
GCTTTGTAGAAATTCTGCAATTTCACATTGCCGAGTTGCGATGGGAAGGTCTTCTGCAATTCGGGATAGAAATGCTCCCAGAACGGAAGCGAGCGCCCGACGAGATTTTCCCACATGCGGGATTGTGATTCGTGGACGCCAAGGGACGCTCCGTCCGCGAGGGGAGTGCGATCAAAGGATGGGTTGAGACCGCCTTCGTAAAAGGCATGTCCCGTTTCGTGCATGGTGCCAAAGATGGCGGGGTTGAGAAATTTCTCGTTGAAGCGCGTGGTGATGCGCACATCATTGATACCGAACGAAGTACAGAACGGATGCGGGGCTTTATCCTGGCGATTCCTGTTCCAGTCAAAGCCAAAGGTGGTGATGACCTTCTCACCGAAAGCGCGTTGTTTGGCCTCGGAAAATTTGAGATGCAGGAAGGAATCGTCCACCTGTTTTTTCTCGGCGATGGCCTGAATGAGACGCACCTGCTTCTTGCGGAGTTCAGCAAAGATGGCCTGCACATCAGCAGTCTTCATGCCGGGTTCGTAATCATCGAGCAGGGTGTCGTAGGGATGATCGGCTTTCGGGAAGAAACCAATGTAGCGGCGGGTCAAGTCCATTACTTTGGCAAGGTGCGGCTCAAAGATGGAGAAATCGGATTTGGAACGCGCTTCCACCCAGCCTTCGTGCGCGGCGGCCGTGACCTCGGCCTGCTCGGCCACAAATTCGGACGGGACGCGCGTCCGCTTATCGTATTCGCGGCGCGTCACTTTGATGAGCGCGAATTCATCCGATTCGGGATGATAGGCTTCTTTGAGTTCCTCGAGCAGTTTGCCAACCCGGTCAGACGTAAATTTTTCGTGGGCAATCTTGCCGAGCGTTCCCATTTGCTGGCCGCGCGCTTCCGCGCCCGCGCGCGGCATGTAGGTCTGCTGGTCCCATGAAAGGACAGAGGCGGCTTTGTTCAGGTCATGCACTTCGGCGAGAATGGCTTTGAGTTCGTTGAGTTTTTCTTGCATGTGAAACTCCTGGAATTATGAAGGATGAAATGTGTTTCGTAACGCGCCTTCGTAGACTACGAGGCTGGCCGACTACGCGACTACAAGACTAGGAGACTAGGAGACTAAACAACTTTCCAGCGCAATTTTTTGCCTTTGAGCGCGTTCAACACTTCGTGGGCGATATCTTCAGCAGCGCGGGACTGGGCTTCGGCAGTTTGCGCGCCGACATGCGGCGTGGCGATCACCTTCGGATGCCTGACCAGATCCGTCCCACCGGGCGGCTCGGACTCGAACACGTCCAGCGCCGCGCCAGCGATTTTACCCGATTCGAGCGCGGACAACAGAGCCGCCTCGTCAATGATTCCGCCGCGCGCCGCGCAGACGATGCGAGCGCCGTCCTTCATTTTGGCGAACTGGTCGGCGTCCAGCAGGCCGCGGGTTTCGGGAGTGAGCGGCAGGTGCAGGGAAATGAAATCGGCGCGCGCCAGCAATTCGTCGCGGTCCACGGGTTCAGCCACGCGGCCGCGAATCTCTTCGGGAGAGAGCAGGGGATCGTAGCCCAGCACGTCCATGCCGAAGGCGCGCGCGCGCCGCGCCACTTCCGCGCCGATGCGTCCCATGCCGAGAATGCCGAGCGTCTTGCCGTGCAACTCCACACCCTCGAGTTCCTTTTTCAGCCACTGTCCCTGCTTCATCGAAGAGTCGGCGCGGGGAATCTCACGCGTCAGGGCGAGGAGCAGGCCAAAGGTCAATTCAGCGACCGCCAGCGTGGTGGACACGGGCGCGTTGACGACGGTCACGCCGCGGGACTTGGCCGCGGCCAGATCGATGTTGTCCACGCCCACGCCTGCGCGTCCGACGACCTTCAGTTTGGTCGCGGCTTCGAGCAGGGACGCGGTCACTTTGGTGCGTCCGCGCACGATGAGCGCGTCGTAGTCCGCGATGATCGTGGACAGGTCATCGGCAGAGATACCCGTGCGGTCGTCCACGGTGCAGAAACGCAAAACGGCCTGAGCGCTCGCGTCCAGGCCATCGGTGATGAGGATGTGATATTTGGGCATGGGGCGATTATAAGGGAGGAAGGAGGAAAGAGGGAGGATGGAGAATTGGAATTGGCGAAGGAGCGGTGCCGCAGGAGGAAGTTGGCGGTATACTTGGGAAAATGGCGGGGAAAACCCGCGAGCAAACGATCATGATCGAATTCACCACTCTCCTGCGCGAAGACGAACACGCCTATGTTGTGACCATCCCCATTCAGGCGGTGATTGACTTCCTGCGCGGCGGAACTCCCTCTGTTGTGCTGGTGGACGGCGTGGAGATGGAGTTCCGTTTTGCCAAAGATGTGATGCTCGAAGCGCAGAATTATTACATCGAGCATTATCCCGAAGAAACCCGCGCCTTGCTGAAAGAGCAGGGACTGGAACCAAAGTTTTAGGGAGGAACTTCTTGCTCATGGACAATCAGGTTGTCTCAAAAAAAAGGGTAGCCGATCATGGCGAAGTATTCACCAGCCAGCGCGAAGTGAATGCCATGCTGGATTTGGTGAAGCAGGAAACCGAGCGAATTGACTCGCGTTTCCTTGAGCCTGCCTGCGGGACGGGGAATTTCCTGACCGAAATCCTGGAACGAAAACTGCAAGTGGTAGAAAAGAAATACCGCAAAAGCCAACTAGACTTTGAGCGCAACCTTGTGCTTGCCATTTCATCCATCTATGGCATTGATATTCAAGAAGATAATGTCATCGAATGCCGTAAACGGTTATTCGAACTTGCCGAAAAGAGTTACACCGCACTTTTCAAGAAAAAAGCCAAAGAGGGGGTTCGGAAGGTCATCCAGTTTATCCTTGAAAAGAATAT
>JAYRVQ010000162.1:0-3133 GCA_041918465.1 Anaerolineales bacterium | reverse complement strand
TGGGTGGTACCGCGGGAACCGTCTCCCGTCCCATTTGTGGACGGGAGTTTTGTGTTTTTGTATGGACAAATTGCCAATTTGTCCAACTTTCTTTGGAGGCACGAATGGATCAACTGAACGACATCGAAACATCCGCGCTGGAGGCGCTCGCGTCGATCGTGACCGAGGACGCGTTGCAGGCGTGGAAGACCGCCCAACTCGGACGGAGTTCCACGCTGATGCAGGTCTTCGCGGGGCTGGGGAAACTCTCGAAGGAGGAGCGGCCCGCCGTTGGTCAGGCGGCGAACCGGGTGAAGGTGGCACTCGAGGCCGCGCTGGCGGCGCGCGAGACGGAGATCAAAGCCGCGGCGCTGGCGAAGTCGCTCGAGGAGGACGCGCTCGACGTCACATTGCCGGGGCGGACGGTCAACATCGGACGTTTGCATCCGTCCACACAACAGTTGCGCCGCGTGCTCGACATCCTGAAAGAGATGGGTTTCCAGGTCTACACGTCGCGCGAAGTTGAGACGGACGAGATGAACTTCCAGATGCTGAACTTCCCGTTGCATCATCCCGCCCGCGATATGCAGGACTCGTTCTACGTGGAAGCTGAAGGCCGCGAAGACAACCCGATTTTGATGCGCACGCAGACATCGCCCGGGCAGATCCGTGCCATGCGCGAGTTCGCGGCAACCAACCCTCAGAATCCGCCGCCGATTCGCATCGCCTCGCCTGGGATGTGTTTCCGCTACGAGCAGATCACCTCGCGCTCCGAGATGCAGTTCAACCAGGTGGAGGGACTCGCGGTTGGCGAGGGCATCACCTTCGCGGATTTGAAGGGAACGCTGAGCGATTTTGCGCGGCGCATGTTTGGGCAGAACGCCCGCACGCGTTTCCGCGCCGACCACTTCCCGTTCACCGAGCCATCGGCCGAGATGGACGTGGAGTGTTTCGTCTGCGGCGGCAAGGGATGCTCGGTCTGCAAACGTTCGGGCTGGCTGGAGATCCTCGGATGCGGCATGGTGCATCCTGTGGTGTTGCAGAACGGCGGTTACGACCCGAAGCGCTATTCTGGCTTCGCCTGGGGCATGGGGCCAGAGCGTCAACTCATGTTGCGCTATAAAATTGATGATATCCGTTACTTCTGGGGAAACGATGTCAGATTCTTGGGACAATTCTAGTGAAGAGAGTAGAGAGTAGAGAACAGAGAGCAGTGAATACAAAAAGGAGAACAGCGTGAGCATTCAAGGCTTGAAACGATTGCAGGTTTGGGTGAGGGCAAAGGATTATGCAATCAGGATTTACAAGGGCGTTCTACCTTTGCTTCCTGCTGGTGAACGCTGGAATCTGGCTCAACAACTCCGACGCTCCTCTTTGAGCATCTCTGCGAATGTCGCCGAAGGGTATGGCAGGTTTTACTATCAAGATAACGTTCGCTTTTGCTATATCGCTCGCGGCTCTCTGGAAGAAACGCTCAGCCATCTCATCTTTGCTCATGAAGTGGACTTCATCCCCGAAGCCTTGTTCAAGGAACTGGAAAAAGAAGGCGATGAAATTGACAAGATGTTAAATGGCTACATCGGTTATCTTAAGAAAAGCAAACAAGGCGAACATGAACCTGGCGCAGATCGCGTCCTCCGTGAAGATCCTGAACCCTACATTACTGAGTCTCCGGAAGACTCCACCACCGACGATACTACTCTCTAATCATCTACTCTCTACTCTCTCCTGAAAAGGAATGTAAATTATGAAACTACCGATTTCATGGCTTAAAGACTTTGTAAATATTGACGGCTTGAGCGTCGAGGACATCGCGCGCACTTTCACCTTTGGCGGACTCGAAGTGGAGGAGATTCATTACGCGGGACTCCCCATGCCGAAGGAAAACGCGACGAATGAATTCAAGACCTCTGGCATCGGCTGGGACCGCGACAAGATCGTGGTGGCCGAGATCCGCGAGGTGAAGCCGCATCCCAACGCGGACAGGTTGACCCTGCTCGATCTCTTCGATGGGAAGCAGGAGCAGGTCGTGTTGACAGGCGCGCCGAATATCTTCCACCTGAAAGGGACGGGCAAACTCCCCAAGCCGATCAAGGTCGCGTATGCGAAGGAAGGCTCCACCATCTACGACGGTCACGCGGACGGACTCGTTCTCACTACCCTCAAGCGCGCCAAAATCCGCGGCGTGGACTCGTACTCGATGGTCTGCTCGGAGAAGGAACTGGGCATCAGCGAGGAGCACGAGGGCATCATCCTGCTCGATGACGACGCGCCCGTCGGCATGGCGCTGGTGGATTACATCGGCGACGCGGTTCTCGAAGTGAAGATCAACCCGAATATGGCGCGTAACGCGAATGTGTACGGGTTGGCGCGTGAGTTGGCGGCGATGTTGGGGAGGGCGCTGAAGAAGACCGCGGACGATGGACAACAGACCGCGGTCAATCGTCCATCGTCTGTCGTCGGCGATTTTGCAACCATCGAAATCACCGACCCAACGCTCAACCCGCGCTTCGTGCTGGGACTTGTCCGCGACGTGGAGATCAAGCCGAGTCCCTACTGGGCGCAACGCAGACTCAGGCTGGCGGGCGTGCGTCCCATCAACAACATCGTGGACGCGACCAACTACGCCATGCTCGAACTCGGCGAGCCTCTGCACGCGTTCGATTACGATGTCCTCGTGGGGCGGATTGGCAATCCGCCAACTGGCAGTCCGCCAAGGCGGGATGCCATCCCGCCCCACGGCAAACCCAAGATCATCACCCGCGCCGCCAAAGATGGCGAGAAGCTCACCACGCTGGATAACGCGGAACGCACGCTCTCCTCTATGAACGTGCTCGTCTGCGACGAAAAAGGACCTCTCTCCATCGCGGGCGTGATGGGCGGCGCCGAAAGCGAAGTGTACGACGCGTCGAAAGAGATTCTCGAAGCCAAAGCCATCGAGCCGAAAGATGGTGAGCCGACCATGGGCAAGATCAACATGCGCGGCAAAAGCACCACGAACGTTTTGCTCGAAGGCGCGGCCTGGAACTTCATCAACATCCGCCGCACGGCCAAACAGCACAACCTGCCGTCCGAAGCCTCGTTCCGATTCTCGCGCGGCGTCCATCCCGCGCTCGCCGAGACGGGCGTCCGCCGCGGCCTGCAACTGATGGCC
>JAYRVQ010000161.1:0-5426 GCA_041918465.1 Anaerolineales bacterium | reverse complement strand
TCATCCCGCCGCCGTTCTTCATCTGTCGCTTCGCAATCTGGACCTGGGGGTGGCTTTCATGGAACGGGTAAATGACTTTTTCCACCGCTTTGTGTGATTCTAAAAATTTCACAATTGCCATTGCGTTCTCCGCGTGCCGGTCCATGCGCAGGGGCAGGGTCTTGATGCCGCGCAAGACGAGAAAAGAATCCATCGGACCCAGCACTGCGCCGACCGCGTTTTGCAGAAAATACAATCTTTCGGCAAGTGCTTTATCCTTAACAACCACCGCGCCGCCGACCACGTCCGAATGGCCGCCAAGATATTTCGTCATCGAGTGGACAACGATGTCTGCGCCCAGTTCGAGCGGACGTTGGAGATACGGCGTCGCGAAGGTGTTGTCCACCACGAGGAGTGGACGGTTCGGGTGCGCGTGGACGATCTCTGCCACCGCGCGGATGTCCGTGATGCGGAGCATGGGATTGGTGGGCGTCTCGAGCCAGACGAGGCGCGTGGACGGAGTCAACGCGTCAGCCACCGATTCGGGATCGGTCGTGTCGGCAAACGTAAAGTCGAGGGAGAAGCGGCGCAGTACTTTATCGAACAGGCGGAACGTCCCGCCGTAGACGTCATTCCCAGCGAGGACGTGCGCGCCCGAGTCCAGCAAACGAAGCACGTTATCGGTGCCGGCGAGTCCCGATGCGAAGGCCAGCCCGAACTCTCCGCCTTCGAGCGCGGCGAGACAATCCTGCAAGGCTTTGCGCGTGGGGTTTTGCGTGCGAGAATATTCGTAACCCTGGCGCGGCCTGCCGACGCCATCCTGTTTATAAGTTGACGTAAGATAGACGGGCGTCATCACGGCGCCGTTGTTTGGGTCGGGTTCCTGTCCCGCGTGAATGGCGAGGGTTTCAAATTTCCTTCTGTCTCCTTGTAGAACGAGATACTATCTCGTTCTACTATTCTGATAAATCCGCGTTATTCCACGTGTACTGCATTTGCCGCGCGGTTTTTAATGCGAGGTCTTTGCCTGCAAGTTTTGATACGAGATGCAAGGCCATTTCGATTCCCGCGGAAATTCCCGCCGATGTGACGACGCGTCCGTTGTCCACCCAGGCTGTGTCTTCCTTCACGTCCAACGCGGGGAACATGGCGCGCAAGTCGGGAATATCCTCCCAATGGGTAGTGCAAGATTTATCTTGCAGAATCCCGGCTTTCGCCAGCAAGAACGCGCCCGTGCAGACCGAGGCTGTGATTCGGGTTTGCCTGTTTACCCGTGTGAGCCATTCGATTACATTTTGCTTTTCGAGTTCGCGCGTGTGAACTCCGCCCGGAACGATCAACACGTCCAGATTTGGATGTTTGTCAATCGTGAAATGCGGTTGGACGCGGAAGTTCGCGCGGGCATGGACGAGTCTCATCTCTTCCGCGATGAGACACACATCCAAAAGTTTTGGGGCGTTTGGCTCCCGCCGCGCCTTTACGCGTGCGGCTGTGGTGAAAACCTCAAACGGTCCCGCGAAATCGAGAACTTCCACTTCTTCGTAAATGTAAATTCCAATGTTCATGGCGCGTCCTATACTGTAAAATTCAGACCGACATTATACCCATAGTGGGTACTATGTAAACGAGGAAACATGACAAAAACTTTACTTGCAGTTCTGGCTCACCCCGATGACGAGTCGTTTGGACTCGGCGGCACACTTGCGCTGTATTCCAGGCGCGGCTACAACACCTACCTCATTTGCGCCACGCGCGGCGAAGCAGGCACGGTTGACGCGGAGCATTTGCACGGTTTTCAAAGTATCGCCGATATGCGCACCGCTGAACTGGATTGCGCCGCGTCGCATCTCGGTTTGAAGGATGTCTTCTATCTCGGCTACCGCGATTCGGGCATGAAAGGCTCGGACGACAACCAGCATCCCGAAGCGCAGATCAATCATCCCGTCGAGGAAGTAGCGGCGCGCGTCGTCAAGATCATCCGTGACATTAAACCCGACATCATCCTGACCTTCGACCCGATTGGCGGATACAAACATCCCGACCACATTCACATTCATCAAGCGACCGTTCTCGCATTCGACAGGGCGAGCGACGCTTCTTTCCACCCCGAGGCTGGGTCGCCGTTTAAACCGCGCGCTCTCTACTTTCAGGTTTTTCCGCGCGGCTTCCTGAAGTGGGCGACGCGCCTGATGACCCTCCTCGGCAAAGATCCCACTAAATGGGGTCGCAACGGCGACATCAATCTGAAGGAGCTTGCTGATGTGGACTTTCCCGTGCACGTACGCCTGGATGTGCGCGCCGTGTCCGAGGTCAAGAATGAAGCGGCTGTTTGTCACACTTCGCAAGGCGGGGGACAAATGCGCCGCGGGTTGATGGGATTTGTCACCAAAGCGCTTGGCGAGCACGAAGACTATATGCGCGCCTATCCGCCTGTGGACAGCAACTTCAGGCGAAAACATGACCTGTTTGATGGCATTTAACCTATCTGTGCCCTTATCCTGCCGTCTCTGCCCACATCTGGTGCTTGACGATTTAGAACGTATATTCTATAATTATCATCATCAATATCCGATTTGACAAGAGGAGTGTATCATGTCCAAGCGTAATGTTGTTCACGTTGAGATTCCCGCCTCGAACGTGGAGGCGGCAGGAAGTTTCTATCACGAGTTGTTTGGCTGGAAACTCCAGCACGTCCCGGAGATGAATTACACCATGTGGGAGGCGGCCGACGGCACGGGCGGCGGTTTCCCTGAAGTGTCGGAAGACAATCCTGCTGGACGAGTGCTGGTTTACATTGACAGTGATGATATCGAGGCTGATTTAAATAAGGTGGTACGTCTCGGCGGAAAAGTCCTGCATGAGAAGATGGAAATCCCTCAAACTGGCTGGTTCGGTGTCTTCCAGGACCCAGCGGGAAATGTGCTGGCGCTTTACACCAGCATGAACCCTCAATTCAACAAGTAATGTGTGCGGGGCGCGATGATACTGCGCCCCGTCCGTTTTGAAATCATTGGAGCGGAACAACCATGATCGTAGACCCGGATTTTAATATGACCGATGACACTATCTTGACCCTGCACCCCGATCCTTCCAAGCAAGGCGTCCGTATCAGTCGGGAGAAATATGAAGTGGTCCGCGCCGCGATTTTGAGACTGTTGCGCGCCCACGGATCGCAGACCTTTACCTCTCTGGGTAATCTGGTGGAGGAGACTCTGCAACCAAATTTTGACGGTTCGGTGATGTGGTATTACACCACAATCAAACTTGACATGGAGGCGCGCGGCGAACTTCGGCGCGTGCCTAAATCCAGTCCGCAGAAAATAGAGTTAATAAATTAACGGAGGCTTGAGTGCAAAAGATCACCCCCTTCTTGTGGTTCGATGATAATGCCGAAGATGCCATGAATTTCTACGTTTCGCTTTTCAAGGACGCGCAGGTTTTGAGCGTCTCTCCCGGCCCGGACGGGAAAGCCTTTTCAGTCTCGTTTCGACTCCACGGGCAGGAATTCATCGGACTAAACGCTGGACCGCAGTTCAAATTTAATGAAGCGGTCTCGTTTTTCATCAACTGTGAAACGCAGGAGGAAGTGGATGAGTTGTGGGAAAAACTCACCGCCGATGGCGGTCAGGAGAGTCAGTGTGGCTGGTTAAAGGATAAATTTGGTCTGTCGTGGCAGATCATTCCATCGGCTTTGGGGGAACTGATGGGTGACAAGGATCCTGTGAAGGCAAACCGCGTCATGCAGACCATGCTTCAAATGAGAAAAATTGATATCCAGGTTTTACAACAGGCGTACCAGGGCTGAGGTGTAACTGTGAAAAAAATTCCGCCTACAGAGGAAAGTGATTTTCCCAAACTCGCCAGCCCTGCGCGTCGTGCTCTTGCGGGAGCAGGCTACGCCCATCTCGCGCAGTTGACCAGGGTCAGCGAAGTGGAGTTGGGTAAATTACACGGTATGGGCCCCAACGCTCTGGCCCAACTCCGCCGCGCCCTTACTGCAAGGGGGCTGTCATTTGCCGAGGGGAAACGGATGAATAATACCCCTTAAACTTGTCTCGTCCCTTTTGGAAAAGCTTTTATTTTTTCGAGTCACCTGACAGTTTCAGAAAACGGGACGCGGAGAACGCGGACTGGCACGGAAAACACGGAGAAAGAGCGTTTTTGTTGCAAATTCCAAGAAATCCGCGTTCATCAGCGTAAATCCGCGTTTTCCGCGTGCCATTCCCAAAGTGTCGGGTGGCTAGTATTTTTTCTCTGGTAGAAAATCAAACGGCGGACGTTGATTCAATTTCATCAAACCAGCGCCCATTTCTCCGACGTTTATTACGGTCGCGCTACCGGTGTCGCATCCCAGCCGCTGGAATTGATCGAGCGGCAACCCGATGAAATGGGCAACTGCCATCCTGATCGGGTCGGCGTGGAAAACTACCGCGATCACATCCAGTGGTTTATGCTGACGAGCAATCCGCTCGAGCACGTTCACCACACGCAGTTGTGTTTCAGGAAAAGATTCGCCGTCCGGGAATCGGAAACGGGACGGGGCGTGTTGTACCACCTTCCAGGCTTTTGTCCGTCGCAGGACTTTCCAGGAACGTCCCTGCCACTTGCCGACATCGGTATCCATCAGATCGGGTTCGGGGATAACGGTCAGGGCGCGCGCCCCGGCGATGGGCGCGGCAGTCTCCATCGCGCGTTCCAGCGGACTGGAATAGATCGCCTGAATAGGGATGTCTTTCAGCGCTTCGCCCAACGCTTCGGCCTGTTTCTGTCCCCGCGCGTTTAAGTGAACCCCGGGCAATCGCCCCGCGAGTTTGCTGGTTTTGACGAAGTCGTTTTCGCCGTGACGGATTAACAAAAGCGTTGGCATTATTTTCCTGCAAAAAGGTTATTGGTGTGGTGTGTTATCTGCTTTCCACCACCATCTTCCTTTTCCTATCGTTCCTATGATGTCTATCTGATTTAATTTTAGCGGTGCCAGGATGCACAAAATAAAAAAATCCATTATGCCCAGAGATATTGTATTGGGGAACTTGATCAATTCTAAAACGATGGAAAGAATAAAGACGCTGATTGTCAGGAAAAGGGTGTTTCCGCGCACCCATCCATTAACTATCATAAGCCGTTCAATGAGAACAGCCACTAATGTAAAGGCTAATCCGGCGGCAAAATAGGGGATGAAAAATAAAAGGAACTTCATAGTATATACGAGAATCTTGTTCAATTCTTTTGGTGGGCTATTTGATCTTCCGCTTCATCTCGACGATCTGCTCTTCGGTCATATCAGGTATGTTGGCTATCTTCTCGATTCCCAGCGCCTTCCTTTGCGCCTCGCGCCACATCTCCAAACGGGCTGTCACCTGTGACTCGTAGCCCTCGCCCGAGGGTTTATAGAAATATGTGCCGAGCAATCGTTTCGGCAGATATTGTTGCGGCGTGAAGTGACCTTC
>JAYRVQ010000160.1:0-11122 GCA_041918465.1 Anaerolineales bacterium | reverse complement strand
TCTTTCATCTTTCATCTTTGTATTTCCCCTACCTCCTCCTCTGGCTCGCCGCTGTCCTCTCGCGTATTTTCATTTTCAATAATCAGGTCTATTCGACAAGTCTGCTTGGTGACTTGCGGACAGACTTCTTCGGGACTCTCGCGCGACTCATCCAACTCATCCTCGCCTCTTTCTGGACTGTGAGCGGCGCGGCCCTCGGACAGATTTTCCAACTTCCCGACCCCTCCATGGACGGTTGGCGCGTGACGGCGATGGTGGCGGGAGTAGTCATTTTCGTTTTTGCACTTTTTGTTTACGCCTTACGTTTTATGCTTTTTCAAACGCAACAACGATTTACTCTTCAGCCCATTCTCCTCTCTCTCTCTGCTTTCCTCACCGCTGGCTGGCCGTTGTGGCTGATAGAGTTTCCTCCATCTCTTGCACATCCGACGAGTCGTTTTACTTTGCCTTTCATGTTTGGTGCGAGTCTCCTCTGGGCGGGACTGTTGGAACTCATCCCCTCAACGCGCTGGAAATATCTCATCGCGGGTCTGTTGATTGCTCTGATGGCGGGACGGCAATCCTTCTGGATGAACGATTACCGCCGCGAGTGGGACTCGCAGAAGACGCTCTTCTGGCAGATGAATTGGCGCGCACCTGGATTGGAACAGAATACCACCGTCCTGCTAAACGACCGTGCATTTCTATCGCCGTCCGCAACGGGAAACCTTCCGCCCGAAGATTTGCGCGTCTTTAACTATTACGCGGACAATTCCCTCGCCGCGGCTTTGAATTGGATCTACGCGCCCGATAATCACAGTGGCCAGATGGATTATCTATTGCTGTATCCAAAATCACGCATTGGCGGATCGTTGCCCTCGTTTGAAAAAGGCCAGCCAATTAATTATGACTTTCTGGCTGGCACATTCGAGGGCACCACCTCGCAAGTGGTCGCGTTTTACTACGCGCCGCCTGGTTGTCTGCGTCTGCTCGACCCAGAAATTGACACTCTGAATCGTTTTATCCCCGATGAAACGTTGATGCGCGAGGCCGCGGTGTTGTCTTCGTCAGCGTGGATACTGCCCGAGGAAACCGCGAGCATGCCGAAAGTCTATGGAAGCGAACCGAGTTACGGGTGGTGTTATTATTTTGAGCGCGCCGATCTCGCCCGTCAAATGAAGGATTGGGAGGAGATTGTCCACATCGGAGAGATCGCATTCGCGTTGGGCGATCATCCCAACGATCCTGTGGAACGGTTTGTCTTCATCGAAGGCTACGCCCACGCGGGGGATTGGACGCGGGCGCAGGAATTGTCGGTGGAGGCATATCGTGTCTCGAAGGATTACATGGGACCGATGCTGTGCTCGTTGTGGTCGCGGATCGGGCGCGAGACGGAATCGAGAGCGGAGCAATCCGCGGCAGTAGGCGCCATGCGCGAAAAATTTTCATGTGATCGGTGAACAGTAAGTTTTGACAGTCTGATTTATGACTTAATCGGCTTGTTCAATTTGCTCGTTACGACTAGAATATTTTCATAAGCGATTATAATTTTGCCAATGTGTAGACATTCTGGAAAGGAGGCGCTCGTTTCATAACTATTGTTTGTTCGAATGCTCAATCCACCCTTATTACTCTTTAGGAGGAGTAACTACCATGCGTAACACAATTTCAAAAATCGCCTTTCTAGCGATAGTTCTTGTCCTTGCACTTTCCGCTTGCGGGCCGCAGACGCCGGTCGCGACGGAGCCGCCGGTTGTTGTAACAGAACCCCCGGTCGTTGTCACCGAGCCGCCGGTCGTGGCAACCGAACCTCCCGCTGAACAATTTGTATTCGGCATGATCCTGGTTGGCCCGTACAACGATCACGGCTGGAGCCAGGCCCACTACGAGGCTGGTCTGTACGTTGAAGAGCAAACCGGCGCGAAGATGGTTTATCTCGAGAATGTTTATGACGGCTCTCCTGACCATCCCGGCACCACCACTTCGCAACTGGCTGAAGAACTGGTTGCCCAGGGCGCGAAACTCGTGATCTTCAACTCGGACGCTCATCAGGCTGAGGCCATCAAGTTTGCGGAAGAGAATCCCGAGATCCTGGTGATCCACGCCTCCGGCGACAGCGCCTGGACAGATGGAAAGAACTACAAAGACCTGCCCAACCTCACCGACATCATGGGGCGCATGGAATACGGCAAGATGATGGCTGGTTGCGCCGCCGCCCTGACCACCAAGACTGGGCAGATCGGCTACCTCGGCCCACTGATCAATGACGAGACCCGTCGCCTGGCTTCCTCCGCCTACCTCGGCGCGAAGTATTGCTGGACAGAGTACCTCGGCAAGGATGCCGCCGACCTGAAATTCAAGGTCACCTGGATCGGCTTCTGGTTCAACATCCCCGGCTTCACCTCCGACCCAACGCAAGTTGCCAACGACTTCATCAACACCGGCTACGATGTGATCATCTCTGGTATTGACACCACCGAAGGTCTCACCGAAGCCAAGAAGGCCGCGGCCGCTGGTAAGGAAGTTTGGGGCATCCCCTACGACTACATCGGCTCCTGCGAAGAGGGTGCGGAAGTCTGCCTCGGCGTTCCGTATTTCAACTGGGGACCTACGTACCTCATCAACATCAAAGCCGCCATGGAAGGCACTCTCACGGCGCACTTTGAGTTCAATAGCCCCGACTGGGCTGACATCAACAATAAAGAGACCAGTGCGATCGGTTTCGTGAAGGGCGCCGCCCTCAGTGCGGATGCCGCCACCAAGCTGGATGAGTTCATCGCCGCACTCGCGGGCGGACTCAATCTCTGGACTGGTCCCGTCAACCTGCAGGATGGCACCCCCTACCTTGCTGAAGGCACGGTTGCCACTGACCAGGAAGTCTGGTATCTGCCGCAATTGCTCGAAGGCATGGAAGGCCAGAGCGTTTCCGAGTAAGACCCTGTTCGTCGCGAGGGGAAGGCATTTGCCTTCCCCTCGTTTTATTCAATCGATTTCTTGCAAATACTTCGGCTTGTTTATCGAGGATGACACATGAAAGTTGAACTGCGCGGCATCCATAAATATTTTGGCAAGAATCATGCCAATGACGATATCAATCTCACGATTCCCTCGGGGACGATTCAGGGCATTTTGGGGGAAAACGGCGCGGGCAAAAGCACCCTGATGAAAATTCTCTCTGGTTATTTTCATGCCGATCAAGGCCAAGTTCTTCTGGACGGGAAACCCGTGAAGATTGAATCGCCCGCGGCGGCTCTTCACGCGGGTGTTGGCATGTTGCATCAGGATCCGTTGGATTTTCCTCCCATGCGCATTCTGGATAATTTTTTGCTCCGCACTTCGGGGGATTTCTTCCCGAATCGAAAACATGCCGCGCAGGATATCAGCCTGCTGATGAAGGAATTCGGTTTTTCTCTCGACCCCGAAAATTACGTGGACTCGCTCACGGTGGGGGAACGCCAGCAACTTGAGATCATGCGCCTATTGTTTTTGGGCGCGCGGGTTTTTATCCTGGATGAACCGACAACGGGCATCAGTGCCGCACAGAAGGCAAAACTATTCGAGACCCTGAAAAAATTCCCCGAGCAAGCCATCACCGTAATCTTTGTTTCGCATAAACTTGAAGATGTGGAAAACCTGTGTGATCGGGTGGCGGTGTTGCGTCAGGGAAAACTCATCGGCGAAATGACAAGTGCGCCTGCGCGCGTTGGCGAGAAACCCTTCGATGATAAAAAGTTGGTGGAGATGATGTTCGGCAAGGAAGTACCGCTTGCGCCGAAGCAGACCTCCCGTCAGGAGAGAAGCGTGTTGAACCTGGGTGGCGTCTCGATGGAGGACGCGCGCCTCAAGATCCGCAACGTCAATTTTGAAGCGCGCGCGGGCGAAGTCATTGGCTTGGCGGGGATGGAAGGAAGCGGACAGGATCTCTTCCTACGGGCTTGCGCGGGACTCGTCCGTACGGTGGGGGGGAAGGTCCACGTGAATGAAAAAGATTTGACGGGCAAGCCGTATCACATTTACAAGAACAACGGCGTGGAATTTTTGCCTGCCGCGCGCTTGGAGGAAGGACTCGTCCCCGGCCTCTCGCTGACTGAGCATTTTCAATTGGCAGAGAAGGCTGAGGGCTTGTTCATCAAGCAGGAACGCGGCGTGAAATTGGCGCAGGAAAGAATCAGCGCTTTCAACATCAAAGGGACGCCTGTCAGCATGGTCGAGTCGCTTTCGGGAGGCAACCAGCAACGCGCCCTCCTGTCGCTTTTGCGCGACCCGCTTTCGTTGGTTCTGATCGAGCATCCCACGCGTGGGTTGGACATTGAATCGGTCATCTACATTTGGGGCAAATTGAAGGAACGTTGTAAACAGGGTGCGTCCATCCTGTTCATGTCGTCGGACCTCGATGAGATTTTGCAATACAGCGACCGCATCCTCGTTTTCTTCAATGGGAAGGTTTCGCATCCGCTGGATGCGAATAAAACGAGCGTGGCGAAATTGGGCGAGATGATCGGGGGCAGGGGCTGGGACGAACCCACTGCGTAAAGGCGATGACAATGAAAAACACTCGCTTCATAAACTTCGGATTTCAAATTCTGGCAATAGTACTCGCCTTGATCGTCACTACGTTGATTTTGGCGGCTGTGGGCGCTAATCCGTTGGACGCGTATACAAATATCATCAAAGGTTCGTTTGGCTCATTCGAAAAATTTTCAGATGTGTTGGTCGCATGGATTCCGTTGCTCATCACAGTCGCTGGCTTGCTGGTTACTTTTTCTGCGGGGTTGTGGAACATCGGCGTGGAAGGCCAGATCATCATGGGCGCGATTGCTACTACGTGGATCGTCCGCTTGTTGCAGGATACATCCACGTCACCCGCGTTGATCATCATCCTCGCAATTTTGGCGGGGATGATCGGAGGCGCGCTGTGGGCCGCGCTGGCGGGCGCGCTCAAAACCTTTGGCGGGGTGAACGAAATCTTTGGCGGTCTCGGCCTGAACTTTGTGGCGACCGCGTCCACAATCTGGTTGATCTTCGGCCCGTGGAAGCGGCCGGGCGTCGCGTCCATCGCGGGAACCGAGAACTTCAACGAATCGGTCTGGTTGCCAACCATGGCCGACTCGCGACTGAGTCTCTGGGCGTTGGGGTTGGCAATCGCATCCATTATCATCATCTATTTTCTTTTGCAGGGAACGTATATTGGCCTGCGCTTGAAAGCGGTTGGGAAAAATCCCAAAGCGGCCTACCTGCTCGGAGTCCCAACTTGGCAATATTCCATGATGGCCTTCATGCTCTGCGGCGCGTTCGCGGGATTGGCGGGCGCGATGCAGGTGCTGGCCGTCTATCACCGACTGATCGGTTCCATTTCCAGTGGATACGGATTCCTCGGCCTGCTGGTGGCAATGCTTGTTAATTATCAAGTCATATGGGCGGCGCCGGTGGCGCTCTTCTTTGCCGCGTTGAATATTGGCGGCATTCAACTGCCCATCATCCTCAAATTGGATTCATCCATCACGGGGATTTTGCAGGGGACGCTGGTGCTGTTCGTTTTGGTGGTTGAAGGATTCAGGCAACGATTTATGAAACGCGCGGGAGAGAAACAATGACCACTGAAATGATCCTTGTTGGGTTTGCGGGAGTTCTGGCCGCCGCCGCGCCTGTCATCTTTGCAGTCATCGGCGAGACGATCTCCGAGCGCGCGGGCGTGATCAACCTGTCCATGAACGGGACGATCCTACTTTCGGCTATGGCGAGTTTCGGTGTGGCCGTCACCACCGAAAGTCTTTTGCTGGGATTTCTGATGGGCGCGCTGGTCGGTGCACTAGTAGCCTTAATCATTGCCTTTGGCAACATCACCTTGAAGCAATCACAGGTGGCGATTGGATTTGTTCTCGCACTCATCTGCCGCGACCTTTCGGACTTTTTGGGCAATCCCTTCGTAGGCGTACCGGGGCCGCGCCTGCCCTTCGCTCCCGTCGCGGGACTGGCCGATATTCCCGTTATCGGTGTTTTGTTCTTCCGTCAGGATCTGATGACCTACGCCAGTTACCTCATCGTGATTCTCGCCTGGGTCTTCGTCTACAAGACGCGCCCCGGGCTGATGTTGCAAGGTATCGGCGAGAAACCCGCCGCGGCCTTCGTGCGCGGCGCGAACGTCAATCGGATGCGATACTTCTACACGATTTTGGGCGGCGCGATCATCGGTCTCGCGGGAGCAACGTTCTCGCTTTCGGTCAAGGCGGGATGGAAAGGGACGCTCTCTGGCCTGGACGGCATCGGCTGGATCGCGCTTGCCATCACCATCTTCGGCGGCTGGAATCCTCTGCGCGCCGCGTTTGGCGCGTATCTTTTTGCCTTTCTACAATGGCTGGGGTTGGTACTCCAGCCCAGTTTGCCGGGCATCCCCTCACAGGTCCTGCAAGTGGCGCCTTTCCCATTGATGATTCTAACCCTGCTCCTCGTCAACATCGGCAACGCGGAGTGGGTGGGACGTACCCTTGCCGCGTTGCCTGAACCAACGCGGCGGTTCATCGCAAAAGGCCTGCGTGCGATGCGGGCTTCTCCGCCCGCGGCTCTCGGTGTCCCCTTCGAATCAGAATAGTTCTTACACAAAATTGCCACTTGTATTTACTTGTGATATATGGTACAAACAACAAAACGTCAGACGATTGTCATCCAACAAATCAGCTTTCCATGCAAATCATTCAATCGAAGTCGGTTGTTGATCAGGTAGATGAAATCCTCCTGGAAAGGATACGGGATGGGATGTATCCGGCCGGGAGCCGTATGCCGTCTGAGAGTGAATTGTCTGAGGAGCTGGGGGTCAGCCGCGCAACCGTACGTACCGTTTTAGCGAAACTGGCAATCAATGGACTGATCATCCGCAAACAGGGGGATGGAACGTATGTGAATGCCCGCGTGCGGGAAGTCAACGCCCATTCGGGAAATTTGTGGGACTTGGTGGAAATCATCTCCAGCAACGGTTACAAGCCTTCCATCCAATCCCTTGTCATTGAAAAAAGGCCTGCCACTGAAAAAGAGGCCATTGTACTTGCCCTTGAGCCGGGGGACGATCTGCTTTGCATGCGCCGTCTGTTTTTTGCAGATGGGAAGCCTGTGATTCTGGCGAATAATGTTACTCCTTTTTCACTACTTCGCGAACCGCTTGAATCGATTGATGGTACGCTTCACATTCGCGATATTCTTCAACAATATTGTCGACAGAAAATTGGTTTTGCCATTACCGATATCCGTTCAGCGGTGATTGGAAGCGAAACGCGCAAACTGCTTGGAGGCGCGACGGAGCGCACCATATTGGAATTGCAGGTGGCATTCTACGCCAGAGACAATCTCCCCCTGGCGTTGGGCGTGAACTATTTTGATGATTCACTTCTGCGGTTGAGTCTGGTGCAGGCGTGGAATTGAGCCGTATTTGTTTTTCAACCTTGATTTGGCGCTGAGGAGGATGAGATCCCCATGCGAACGAGACTGAGTGCTCTTTTTGATGCATTACTGCCGGTCATTGCCACCCTCGCCGCGCTTGCCGTAGGGGCAGTGATGCTTTTGTTCCTCAAGGTTAATCCCGTTGATGCCTACAAGGCTCTGTGGGACGGCGCTTTTGGCAGCACCAACGCCTTTGCGGAAACGCTGGTGAAGGCGACGCCACTTCTTTTGGTGGCACTGGGCATCTGCATTTCCTTCCGCGGCGATGTGATTAATATCGGTGGCGAGGGACAGATGATCGTCGGGGCCATCTTTGCGACATGGATTGGTCTCGCGTTCACCGAAGCCCCAGGTTGGTTGATCATTACTCTTGCGATGGTGGCGGGATTTTTCGGCGGGGCGATCTGGGGCGGAATCCCCGGCTTGCTTAAAGCCTACTTCAATGTCAATGAAATTCTTAGCACAGTGATGATGAACGCCATTGCCGTCCAGTTGATGAACTTTCTTCTGCGCGGCCCCATGATCGATCCGTTACAGGCAGAGAAGGCATCAAAAATACCGCAAACCGCGCGTCTGATCGACGCGTTCCACCTGGCGCGGTGGGCACCCACTCGTTTGCATCTCGGCGCGTTGATTGCTGTCGCACTGGCGATTCTCGTTTACATCCTCCTCTGGCGCACCACGCTTGGTTATCGCATCCGCGCGGTGGGACAGAGTCCGCATGCCTCGCGTTACGCAGGGATCAAGGTGCCGCGTTATGTGGTGTTGGCTCTCCTGTTTAGCGGTGCGTTCGCAGGACTGGCAGGCGCGGTGCAGGTCTACGGGGTTAACTATCGCATGATCACGGATGGTTCCGCGTCGGGCTTTACCGGTAGTGCAGGCTTCAACGGGATCGTGGCCGCGCTGTTCGGACAGTTGCATCCGATCTGGTCGATCCCTGCTTCGATTCTCTTTGGCGCGCTCCTTGTGGGCGCGAACAGTATGCAGAGGGCCATGCAGGTTCCGTCAGCGCTGATCACTGCATTGAACGGACTGGTGGTCGTCTTTGTGGTGAGCAGTGAGATTTGGAGACGCCGCAGGCAAAGACGCAGGCTGGCCGCCGTCAAAGATGAAGAATCTCCCTCGAAGCCGGACCAGCCCAAAGTCCCGGCAGAGGAGGCGAAGCGATGATCTCCGAACTTTTCACCACAACAGTCCTGATCGGTATTCTTGCCTCGGGCATCCGCCTCGCAACTCCTTATCTGTATGCCGCCATCGGCGAGACGTTCAGCCAGAAAAGTGGTGTGCTTAATCTGGGCGTGGAGGGGCAGATGCTCCTCGGTTGTTTTGCGGCTTTTTACGTGGCGTTCACGACTGGAAGTTTGTGGCTTGGATTGCTGGCCGCGATCATTGTCGGCGCGTTGATGGGATTGGCCATGGCGTTTGTGACTGTCAACCTGCATGCCCAGCAGGGCATTAGCGGCATCGGTTTTTATCTTTTCGGTTTGGGGATGAGCGATTTGCTTTTCCAAAAACTGTTGGGGACCGTGGAAACCGTAAAGGGATTTCCGGAAATTCACTTCCCCGGCTTAAGCGATATTCCCTTTATTGGTGAAATCTTTTTCAGCCAGAATATTCTTGTGTATGGCGCCTACCTGCTAGTTCCGCTGGCCTGGTTCGTTATAAATAAGACAACGCTTGGATTGAAGATTCGCTCGGTGGGTGAAAACCCGGATGCGGCTGATTCGCTTGGCGTGAGTGTGGCGCGTGTCCGCTACTTTACCACCATCCTTGGAGGAACGCTCTCTGGGGTCGCGGGCGCGTCGCTATCCATTGCGTTGTTGAATGTTTTCCAGCAGAATATGACCAGCGGGTTGGGTTTCATTGCCGTGGCGCTGGTCTACTTCGGGGCGTGGAAGCCGGTGGGGGTATTGGGCGGCGCTTTGCTGTTTAGCATGGTCAACTCATTGCAATTGTGGATCCAGGTGTTGGGCATTCCCATTCCATCTGATATTGCTGTCATGATGCCCTATGTTCTGACCATCCTGGTTTTGGTTGCCACTGTCTCAAGGGTTCGTGCTCCATCTGCTTTAACGAGACCCTTTGAACGGGAAGATTGACACCGTAAGGAGGTGCGTGCAAAAAAGTAATTCCAAATTTCCACCGTCGACACGACTAACCATCCAAAATTATTCAAACAGGAGAAGAAGATGAAAAAGATCGCTTGGATTTTGACCTTTGTGTTAGTTCTCTCGCTTGCGTTGGGCGCTTGTGCCAAAGCCGAACCCACCGCGGCCCCCGTGGAGCCGACTGCGGCTCCTGTGGAACCGGCCCCCGTGGAACCCACCGCCGCGCCCGTGGAACCGTTCCGCGTAGCGGTTGTGATGCCGAGCGCCACCACCGACCTGGCCTTTAGCCAGAGCATGTACGATGCCCTGCTTCGCATTCAGGAAGAGATGGGCGGACCAACCGCTTTTGAGTTTGTTTTCTCTGAAGGCATGTTCGTGGTGGATGATGCCGCCGCGGCCATCCGCGATTACGCAACCCAGGGCTATGACCTGGTGATTGCACACGGTTCGCAGTACGGCTCTTCCCTGCAGGAAATCGCCCCCGACTTCCCGGGGACTTCCTTCGCCTGGGGCACAACGGTTGACACCTTCGGTCAGCCCAACATCTTCGCCTACGAAGCGGCCTCCCAGGAAGGCGGCTATGTTAATGGCGTGCTGGCGGCGACCCTCTCCCAGACTGGCACCATCGGCGTGGTCGGCCCGATCGAGACTGGCGACGCGAAACTGTACGTAGACGGATTTAAAGCTGGTGTCGCGGCGACCAACCCCAACGTCACCGTGAACGTGAACTACATCGGCTCCTTCTCGGACGTTGCGCTTGCCTCTGAAGCTGCGACGACTCACCTCGCCGCGGGCGCGGACGCTCTGACCGGTACCGCACAGATGGTTGTGGGCGCGATCGGCAAGGCTGAGGAAGCCAACGCCCTGTGGTTTGGCACCCAGTCGAACCAGACCTCCCTGGCTCCCACCATTGTGGTCGCCAGCCAGGTCTACCACTGGGAAGTTGCCCTGCGCGAGATGATCGCCCTGATCAAGGCGGGCACACTCGGTGGACAATCCTTCACCGCCAACCTCAAGAATGGCGGCGAGGTGATCGAGTTCAACCCCGATTACGCTCTTTCCGCGGATGTTATGGCGCTCGCTGAGAGCACCATTCAGGGAATCATTGACGGCACCATCACCATCACCCTGCCGTAACTGATAGCAGTTCCCAGGCCTGACAGGTCTTCCCAAAGACCTGTCAGGCCTTACAAGATTAGGATGGCGCGATGACCGAATCAACCAAACTTCCCTCCGGGCAGGCTCGCATCGAAAGCCTTGAAATGCGCGGCATTACCAAGCGTTTCCCCGGCGTGCTTGCCAGCGACCGTGTTGACTTTGATGTGAAAACCGGCGAAGTGCATGCCTTGTTGGGCGAAAACGGCGCGGGCAAAAGCACGCTGATGAAAATCCTGTATGGCTTGTACCATCCGGATGAAGGCGAGATTCTATTGAACGGCAAGCCTGTCAGTATTGCGTCGCCAAACGATTCCATCAACCTTGGCATCGGCATGATCCATCAGCACTTCATGCTCGTGCCGACTCTTACCGTAGCCGAAAACGTCGCGCTCGGATTGCCATCCTCCCGCGGCGCGCTCACCGATCTCGACCGCGTGTCGAAACGC
>JAYRVQ010000159.1:0-2765 GCA_041918465.1 Anaerolineales bacterium | reverse complement strand
CGTCCGCCCTTCATTTCTTCCTGCATTTTCTTCAAGCCATCCATATCGCCTTTGGCGGCGAGTTTGGCTTGTTCGATCCAACCAGCGGGATCCATCATGGTCAACTTTGCGGCTTTGAGCAGTCCCGTTACTTTTTCAGGGTCAGCGCGGGCCAGGTCATCGAACGAGACGATTCCCCCGGCGTTCAACACCTTTGCCACCTTGGGGCCGATCCCCTCGATGATCACCAGATCATCTTCGTGTTTGACATCCGCGTGTGCGCGGACGGGTGCGTCAGCGGGTTTCTTGCCGCGACTGGAAAGCCAGCCAATGACAACCATCAGCGCAAAAAATCCCAAAGCCACCCACAACAACCAGGCCAATTCTGTGTTTGGGCCTTCTTCGGAAAGCAGTTTCATGAAAAACATGATATTCTCCTTGGATAAGTGATATATGTCACTTATACGAGGGAAAAACAGAATTGTCAATAAAAACCTATCGGCGACCCTAGCCCAAAAAATTTTTTTATTGTATAGTTGCTTTCATGAAACCCAACGCAACCTACGAAAACCAGATTCTTGAGTTCCGTAAAGAGCGGGAAAACCGCCTGAAGGAAAACGAACGCAGTTGGCTGGCGCTGGTAGGCTTGTATTGGCTGGAGGACGGCAACAACACCTTCGGCAGTGCGCCATCCAACGACATTCAATTGGAATACGCGTCCATCCCTGCCTATGCGGGCGTCTTCCAATACAAGAACGATATGGTCACCGTCAAAATTGAAGAGGGGGTCGAGATGACCTGCAATGGGACGCCGGTTAAAGCAAAAATCCTGCATGCGGACATCGAAGAGAATCCCGACTTCCTCGAACTCGGGAACCTGATCCTTGTGGCGATCAAACGCGGGAAGAACTGCCTGATCCGCGTTTGGGACAGGGAGAACCAGGGACGCAAGAACTTTAGCGGGCTGAAGCATTATCCCATCAACCCAGAGTACCTCGTCACGGCACAATTCATTCCCTATGACCCGCCGCGCATCATAAAAATCCGCGACGTGATCGGCGAAGAATATGAAGTTGAATTCCCCGGCTTCGCCATGTTCACAATGGGCGGAAGGGAATGCCGCCTCGAGGCCGAAAAGACTGACACAGGCCTGTTCTTCAATTTTTACGATCCGACCAATGGGAATGGCTCCTACCCCGGCGGACGGTTCCTCACTACCGACGCGCCGAAGGACCGCGAAATAGTCATTGATTTCAACATGGCCTACAATCCCCCCTGTGCCTACACAGACTTCGCCACCTGCCCCCTGCCGCCCTCACAGAACAGGCTCCCCATCCGCATACCGGCGGGCGAGATGATCTACAGACTTCATCACGAGTGAAAAAGCAAATTCGGAATTCTGAGTTCAGAATTCCGAATTTTATTTACAACCATGTCACGCGATCATCCACCGGGGGACGATCGGGGAATTTTATTTCCGCTTCGAGATAGCCGACATAAAGAAACGCGATCAAGTGCTGGTCGGGTTCGAGGCCGAAGAAGGCTTTCACCTTCGGGTCGCTCGCCCACGTCCCGGTCCGCCAGATGGCGGCCAGGCCAAGATCGTGCGCGGCAAGCAGGATGTTCTGGCAGGCGGCAGAGACGGCGGCCACGTTCTCGATCTCGATGGTCTTCGAATCGGGCGCGGGTTTATCCACGCCGACGGCGATCACCACGGGCGCGCGAAGCGGTAACGCGCGGGTCTTGTCATACGCGTCGGGCGGCAGATCAGGCTGACGGTCCAATTGCGAAGCGGCCATCACGTCACCGAGACGTACGCGCGCGTCGCCTGTCAAAACAAAGAAACGCCAGGGTCGCACGCGGTGATGGTTCGGCGCCTGGTTGCCCGCGTTCAATAATTTCCGAATGGTCTCACGCGGCAATTCATCAGCCGTCACTTTGCCGATCGAATGGCGCGAGAAAATTGCATCAAAGACTTCCATCGTTCCTCCGTGTGTATAATTGTCGCATGAAAACATTTTACGACGAAACCCACCGCCTGCACAACCCTGATTTTGAAGTCTTCGATGGCGGACAACGCGTGCCGTATCTTGAATCGCCCGAACGTATGGAGCAAATCTTAAAAGCGCTTCGCAAAACGGATTGGGCGGATATTGAGTCGCCGCGCGACTTTGGACTCGACCCGATCCGCGCCGTGCATTCGGACGCGTATCTCAACTTCCTCGCCTCCGCCTGGACCGAGTGGCTGGCCGCCGATCCCGAATCCGCCGCGGCCGCTGACAAGACCGCCCTGCTCCCCGCCACCTTTGCGGCCAAACGCGACCAGATGCCAGAGACCATCCTCGGCAAGGCGGGATTCTTTTTGCTCGACCTGAGCGTTCCTGTTGTGGAAGGCACATATAAAGCCGCGCTTTCCTCCGCCAACTGCGCGTTATCTTCCGCTGAATTAATTTCTCAATCCATCTCCCCAACTTCATCATTCATCATTCCTAATTCATCATTCGCATTATGTCGCCCTCCCGGTCATCACGCGGGACGCGAGATCGCGGGTGGATATTGTTTCCTCAACAACGCCACCATCGCCGCGCAGTGGTTGACTCGTTTTGGAAAAGTCGCGATCCTCGATGTAGACTACCACGCAGGCAACGGCACACAGGATATTTTCTATTCGCGCTCCGATGTGCTGACAATTTCCATTCACGCCGACCCTTCCTTTGAGTATCCCTACTACGCGGGTTACGCGTCAGAGACAGGCACAGGCGAGGGCCTCGGATTCCATCATAATT
>JAYRVQ010000158.1:0-2279 GCA_041918465.1 Anaerolineales bacterium | reverse complement strand
CGATCCCGAACGCTACAAGAAGATGGCGATGGCTTCCATGGCGAAACACGTGGAAGCCATGCTGGCGTTTCAGCGCGCGGGCGCGGAAGTGTTTGACTACGGTAACAATCTGCGTCAACAGGCATACAACTATGGCGTGACCGACGCGTTCGAATTCCCCGGCTTCGTGCCTGCCTACATCCGTCCGTTGTTCTGCGAGGGGAAAGGTCCCTTCCGCTGGGTGGCGCTTTCGGGCGACAAGGAAGATATTTACGTCACCGACCAGGCCATCATGGATTTGTTCCCCGAAGACGCGCACCTGCATCGCTGGCTGAAGATGGCGCGCGAGAAAGTCCCGTTCCAGGGACTACCGTCACGCATCTGCTGGCTGGGCTACGGCGAACGCGCCAAGGCCGGATTGAAATTCAATGAGTTGGTTGCGACTGGAAAAGTGAAAGCCCCCATCGTGATCGGACGTGACCATTTGGATTCGGGTTCGGTCGCTTCGCCCAACCGCGAGACCGAAGCGATGAAAGACGGCTCGGACGCGATCTCCGACTGGGCGATTTTAAATGCGATGATCAACGCGGTGGGCGGCGCGACGTGGGTCTCGTTCCATCACGGCGGCGGCGTGGGCATGGGATACTCGCAACACGCGGGACAGGTCATCGTGGCGGATGGGTCTCCCGAAGCCGCGAAGCGACTCGAACGTGTGTTGACGACTGATCCCGGCATGGGCGTCGTCCGTCACGCCGATGCGGGATATGAAATTGCGGTCGAGGCGGCGAAACGTCACGGCATCAAGATGCCGATGTTGAAATAATTAAATTCGTAGCCACGGATTATCACGGATAAAAAATCTGTGGAAATCCGTGCAATCTGTGCAATCCGTGGCAAATGTGTTTTTTGATGGTGTCTTGTGAAATCAAAGCGAATCATTTATCTTCTAATCTTTCTCATCCTCCTCGTGGCCTGCGCGCCGGGTGGGGGACTGCTGTCCGTTCCAACGGCGACCAGCACCGAGGTCCGCGCGAGCGAGACGCCCAGCGCGACTCCCGTCCCGCCAACAGCGACGGCGACCATCCCGCCCACGCCGCGTCCGCTGGCGGAACGCGTCCTCATCATCAGTTTCGATGGCCTGCGTCCCGACACCATCGGAAAAACGCCGATGACCAATCTCATCGCGCTGATGAAGTCGAGCGCGTATACGCTCACCGCGCAGACCATCCTGCCGAGCAGTACCCTGCCCTCGCATGCGTCCATGCTGAATGGCATGTGCCCGTCCAAGCACGGCGTTTACTGGAATGATTACGTCCCCGAAAACGGATATGCCATCGGTGTGGACCTGTTCGATCTCGCGCACGCTTCCGGCCTGCGGACGGTGATGGTGGTGGGCAAGGAGAAACTGCGCCAGATCACCGAGCCTGAAAGCACGGATTCCTTTATTTTCAAGGAAATGGATTCTTCCATTGCTAATTTGGCCGTTGAGGAAATCAAACTGGGTTTCGGCGTGATGCTCATCCATTTCCCCACAGGCGATGTGCTGGGTCATGAATGGGGTTGGGGAGGCGCAGTGCAAAGATGGGCGTTCAAGACTGAGGATGCCTATCTGGCAACCATCCTGAGAACGCTGGACGAAACCGGATTGCGCGCCACCACGCTGATCATTGTCACATCAGACCACGGCGGATATAAAACATCGCACGGAGGGGACCGACCCGAGGAGATGACCATCCCGTGGATCATTTCCGGACCGGGTGTGATTCCCGGACCTTTGACCTCCTTCGTTCAGACTACCGATACGGCGGCCACCGCGGCCTATATGCTTGGTCTGTCCCTCCCCGCCGAATGGGACGGGGTCCCCGTTTACGAGGCCTTCGGCCAGCCGACGCCCATACGCGTCAGCGAGGCCTGCCAGCAGACACGCTGAAAAAAAACTTGATTAACCCCAAAATTAAGAAATCTGCCACAGACACTTGCACCTGCCGCAAGTGCAGGTGTTACACGGATTATCGCGGATTTTAAATTTTTTGGCCGACTCACAGCAAAGAGTCGGCCAAATCTGTGAAATCCGTGACATCGTGCCCGAAGGGTAAATCCGTGGCTAAAGATTAAATTCGGGATGAGTCAGGTCTCATTTACTTTTGGAGATATTGCAAGAGGTCTTCTGCCAGCATCTCCGTGAAGACCACCTGCCCATCCTTGTTGAGGTGCACGATGTCATCAAAGTATGCGTGCAACAGCCGGGTGTCCCCGGAATAATCGAGGTAGAGAACGCCATTGGCGGTGAGATATTCGCT
>JAYRVQ010000157.1:0-5351 GCA_041918465.1 Anaerolineales bacterium | reverse complement strand
GCGGTTTCCCTGGCGCGCATGAGCGGGCTGGCAAAACACTGGTTGAAGGTCACGCCTTCAGACTGCCAGTGTGAAGCAAGCGCGCGCGCCTGTTCGCGGCCTTTATCCGTCAGTGGAAAATCGGCCTGGCCTTGAAAGCGATTCTCCTGATTTCCAACAGATTCGCCATGACGCAGAAACGTCACGAAGTGTGATTTTGTTTTGCTCATTTCCCCTCCACGGGACAATATTGTAGTTCGGCCTGAATCTGTCCAGCCAGGATCTGTTCGGACTCAGACAACATTCCGCTGGCAGAAACCCTCTGCCACAGCGCGCACAACGCGGGTTTCAAAACAGGCATCTGGAGTGCGGCATCCACCGTAAGTTGACGGGCATCCTTAAAGCGATCAAGACGGGCATACGCCTCGATGAACGGAAGATACTCAGCCAGATTATTTGGATGATACGGGACGGAGAACGCCTCATCTCCCAACCGGACAACTTCGGACCAATCGCCTACCGAGCGAGCCAGGTCCGCCTTCTCGAAATAATAGCACCACTGACGCGGAGGCTCGGTCCCAAAGATCGCTTCGGGCAGACGGGCGGGCTGGTCTGGTGAACTGACGATCTGTTGCATGTCTGACAGGGGAAGCGCGGAGGCCTCCTCCCGTCTCAAGAACGGGAAACCAGAATCGAGCAGGGACTCCGTGACCTCCCTGGAATTGGGAGCGACCGGCAAATCCGCGTCATATACCGGATGCAAAACCCGCAAACAGGAGGGTGGAGCAAACTGGGTCACAATGATCGCATCGGGAGAGATGATGAAGTCTCCTGTAAACAACTTCCCTTCGATTGGCTGGAGGAATTTCATGGAACTCGACTGAAAATTCAACCGCGTTGCAATGGAAACCTGCTGGTATAAATGACTCCCATCATGTTCAGGTACATATGCCCAATTGGTTGGGAACGACAACGCATCATCGTCTGTGAAACGGAACGGGGCGCGTTCGGACAGGATGGCCGTCCCACTTTGCAGGGCAGGAACACGCCAGGTCAACTGCCAGAAATACGCTTTTTGAGATTCCCAATCCTCGCGAAAGAAGAACGTATTCTGCACCTGCAAACCAATCGCCAGCGCGGCCAGGAGACCCGCCGCCAGCGCGCGCCACGAGACGCGCGGCAACATTTCAAGCGCCGCGGCCAGCAGGAGCGCGGTCCCCAACCCAAAGGGCTGGGTGAAGCGGTCGTTGGGATATTTCAGTTCAACCGGCAGCCTCGCGGCGTAAAACGGAATCCCCGCAGTCAGCAGGGCAAGTCCGCCAACTGCCAACCATTGCAAATAAGGCCGACGGGATCCATCGCTTGCTGACTGAACGCTTCGCAGGCGATTTGGATAGAGAGTTAAGAATATAAATCCAATGAAGAGTATCGCCCAATAGAGAATGGTGAGACGCGCGCCCATCTCATCCGAGGGAGGCAGGCGAAACACTCCGCCCCACGCCGCGAACAGGGAATTCCAAACCGCTCTTCCAACCTGCCTCGGCAGGGAAGTGATCAACGTGGCTGGTTGCCCCAATGCGGAAATTTCATAGAGTTGCGATTCAAAGAAAAATACGCGCCAGACAAGAAACGTAATAACCACCAAACCATACGGAAGATATGCCTTTATTGTGCGCATCAACCGGGGGCGGGATTCGGGTACGCTCTCGCCGAGCACCAGCCAAAACAATACCGGGCGCAACAATTCCAGCCCAATGAAATATTCCGTGGAAAATAACTGGAGCGCAGAAAGGATTAACGCGCCAATGACCAGTCCTGCTTTCGAACCCTGGGTGCGCAATGCCCGCAGTGATAATCCCAACGACGCGTAGAAGACCGCGAACATAAGAGAGTAATTACCATAGGCAATTGCAATCGAATGCTGGCTGAAACCCGGATACACCAATGCAAATATTGTGACCCAAAACGAAAACCAGGGATGCCGCGGCCATGTCAACCGGAGACACCACCACAAAGCCAGGGCCGCCAGCCAGCGGGTGGCGAGCGCAAAGACCTGCCACGCAAACGGGTCCATTCCAATCAGGGAAGTGATCGCGGCGTAAATGTATCCCCACAGCGGACGGGCCGCGGAAAAATATTCGATCAACTCTTGTGGGCTAGGCAGAGTTGCCAGCCAGATGATCCCCCAATCATCCCAATGGTACCCCTGTTGCGCGGCGAACCATCCATATGCCGCAAGCGTGACTCCCAACAGAACAACCGGGACACTCCAGGTTGGAAAGGAAATCCGACGCAACATTACTCATCCCCGCCGGTCTTATCCTTGACAAGATAAACCGGCCTGCGCTTCACTTCCTGGAAAATGTATCCAACGTAGACCCCGATGAAACCGAGCAAAACCATCAGCATTCCGCCGACGATCAGGATGACGAACATCAGCGAACTCCAACCCGGCGCGAGATTGGATGTGCGTCCCGTCACCCAAAACGAGAGCACGTAGACCATCTCTGCCAGCGCGAGGAAAAGCAATACCCCGCCGAGGCTCAAGCCAACATACAACGGCGCGAGCGAGAACGAAAAGATGGCGTCCATCGCGAGGCGGAACATTTTTGCAAATGAATATTTGGAGGCCCCGCCAACGCGCTCCTCCTGGTGATACGGCAGGATGGCAGTCTTAAACCCGATCCACGAGACCATGCCGCGCAGGAAGCGGTGATACTCAGGCATGGACTTGAGGGCGTCCACCGCGCGGCGCGACATGGCGCGGAAATCCGCCGCGCCCGGCAGGACGCGCGTCCCGGAGATAAAGTTCAGGATTCGGTAGAACAGGCCCGAGGTCCATTTTTTGAAGCGGCCCAATTGCGCGTCCTCCGCGCGTTGCGCCTGCACAATGTCATAGCCCTGCACCATCAGGTCGAGCATCTGGGGAATCATTTCGGGCGGGTGCTGTCCATCCGCGTCGAGCGAGATCACCACGTCGCCGCTCGAGGCATCCAGTCCCGCGGTCAGCGCGGCCTGGTGTCCAAAATTTCGGCTGAGCGAAACCACGCGCACGCGCTTGTCAGACTCAGACAGCGCGGCCAGGTCGCGGTCGGTCGTGTCAGACGAACCATCGTCCACATAAATGAATTTGAACGCGTACGGCAAACCGTCCACCGCGGCGCGGAAGCGTTTGTGCGTCTGCGTAATGATGTCGGCTTCGTTGAAGACGGGGATAACGAGGTCAACGGTTAATTTTTTTCGTGGGGACATTGGGCCTCTGGACGGGGAATTCTACCACCTTCGCTTCATAAGCGGACTTCGTGCCTGTTCGCCAGCAAATCGAGCGTACGCGCCACTTCGGCTTTGACCTGCTCCCCGTCCCAACCAAGTGACTCGCCTGCAATATCAGCCAGTTCATCTATAGCCGCGCGCGTCAAGCGACCAAGCATCCCCAGCATGGACCGTCGCAGGAACAGGTCGTCGAGGTGGACAACTTTTTCGCTCTGACAGAGGAAGGCAATCTCGCGCTGTGAAAAATCTGGTAGGGATTTCAAGGGTTGGTCGACTTGTTTGGAAAGGAACAGCGCGACTGTTTCGGCGCGGGTGCCATAACGCTCAAAAAGGGATTGCACGCGTTGTGCGGAGAATCCCGTCCACGCGGCAAGACCGTCAAGATAGCGTTTCTGATCCTCGAGTGTGCGCGGATAATTCCGCCCGCCACCGATGGGAATTTCATGCGTGGACTTCAGCCGCGCTTTACCAAGGAGAGCCAGTGCCTTGTCCGTCACCTGCTCGGCAAAGGCGCGGAACGAGGTCCACTTGCCGCCAACGAGAGAATAGACGGAATAGCTAAGTCCCGTCCAATCCCCCTCCACCACCTGGATGTGGTGGTCGCGAGTGATCTGTCCTGTGGTTTTGGCCGAACCCGTGTGCGCCAGCGGACGCACACCCGAAAAACGGAAAACGATATGTTCGCGTCCTACTTTGACATCGGGGAAAACGCGATCCACCAGGGCAATGAAATAATCCACTTCAGCTTCGGTACACACAATGTCATCCGGGCTTTCTACGGGAATATCTGATGTGCCGAGGATGACTTTATCGAATAATGGGAAAATCAAGACGATCCGGCCATCCTTGTTTTCAAAAAAGAATTCGTTTTCGCCAATGGCTTTTCTTAATTCAGGATGGTCGAGAACGAGGTGCGAGCCTTTGGTCCCGCCGATGAAACGGGTGGACAAGCCCAAGGTCCCGTTGGCCGCGTCGATCCACGGGCCGGCGGCGTTAATGACCAGTTTTGGTTGAACAGTAATTGTTTGAAAATTCAATTCATCCCGAAGCGTGACGGTATTGCCCTGTCCGTTCACGAGAGAGACGTAGTTCAGGGCGCGTCCGCCATCAGCTTCGCCATCCAATAACACTTCCAGCGCGAGGCGCTCGGGATTGAGGATCGAACCGTCAAAATAGGTGGCCGTGGTGCGGACAGCAGGATTCAGGCGCGGCCAAAGTTTTAGCGAGGCGGCGCGCCCGCGAAATGTGTGACGAGGGACGGTTTGGGTTTTTCCCGTAAACGCGTCGTAAAACATCAGGCCGATCTTGATAACCAGCGAGCCGCGTTCGGAGGGTTTGTCCAACCAGCCGAGGAATTTGAACGGCGCGTTGAGCAATCCCGAAAAATGCTTGAACATGGGAACCGTGGTCGGGAGCGGCTTGACAAGATGCGGCGCGTTCTGGATCATGCGATTGCGCTCGCCCACAGCTTCACGGACGAGTCGAAACTCGCCGTTTTCGAGATAGCGGATTCCACCATGCGCCATGTGCGAGGAGGCCGCCGAGGCGCCAGAACAAAAGTCGCCGCGGTCCACGATCAATACGTTCGCGCCATTGAGCGCCAGGTCGCGGAACGCACCGATGCCATTGATCCCCGCGCCGATGATGAGCACATCGAGGGAAGGGTTCGTACGGAGGGAGGAGATTATTTCTGATCGATTCATGATTTCTCCAAAAAAACTTAGCCACGGATTACACAGGTTTTTAAATCCAATCCGTAAATCCGTGAAATTCGTGGCGAAAAATCAAACCCAATCAAACGTGCGGGTGACGGCTTTCTTCCATTCAGAATATAGCTTGTCGCGTTTCGCGGATTTCATCTGCGGCTTCCATTCGCGGTCGCGGCCCCAGTTGGCGCGCAACTCGTCGAAATCCTTCCAGAAGCCGACGGCCAGTCCCGCGGCGTAGGCCGCGCCGAGGGCGGTTGTCTCTGCCACTTTGGGACGCACAACTGGCACGTCCAAAATATCGGACTGGAATTGCATCAGCAGTTCGTTGAAGACCATGCCACCGTCCACTTTGAGCGCGGTAAGTTTCACGCCCGAATCTTTTTCCATTGC
>JAYRVQ010000156.1:0-3999 GCA_041918465.1 Anaerolineales bacterium | reverse complement strand
TTTGGCGATTTCTTTGATTATATACCGAAAAGGTAGCGGGCTTTTGAGGCCCGCTACCTTTATTCGTACTCGTGCAAGACTAGCGCTTACGGTCGCGTGTAGGCTGTGACGTCACCGCCTAGGTCCTCGATCGAGTCGATCAGGATCTGGATGATGTACTTCGCATTGTGAGCGAACGCGCCCGGATCTTTCTGGATGTACTGGTAGTTGAAGGCGGCCTTCAGCAAGCGCGGAGTCCACGTGGTGTAACTCTTGCCATCTGCGCCGAAGTAGTAGGGGTAGGCGTGAGAATCGTATTTGAGTTCTCCGCCATTGGCAACTGCATACTTCTGCATTTCAGCGTACATGGCATCTGTCAGCGTGGCGATCTCGCCCGCAATGCCTTCTGTAGTGTCGCCATCGCCGTCATAGTCAACGGGATCGCCGCTCGTGAAGCGAATGGCTTTCACATCTTCGGTGCCGTGGCAGGCCGCGCAGGTCTCGGTCTTCACTTCCAGTTCATGCACATCGTGGCAGGATTTGCAGGTGAAGCCGTTCTCGACGTGCGGGTGCTTGCCAACGTATTCCTTGCCATCGTACTGGTAGGCGCCCTGGGCATCATTGCCGAACAGGGTCGCACCAGCCGCGAAGTAGTGAATATTCACGAAGCGGATCTTCGCATCCACCGTATCAATTTCCTTGCCCGTGAGGGCTTTGTTGACACTGGTGGTGGATGATTGACCCTGGTGACATTCGAGACACAGGTTGGCATCGTCAGGGATCAATTTTCCATCCGCATCCGCCTTGGAGAACGTAACACTCTTGCCGGACGGGAATGGAACACTGGTCACCGCGTATCGGTTCGGCCAATCGGCTTCGTTGTGGCAGGTGGAGCAGGCGAAACCATTGCTCGGTTCCATTGCGCCTACGCCAGATGTCACGATTGAGCCGGTGGCGGTAGTGGCAACCGTGCCACCGTTCTTGATGAATTCAGGCAGGCCTCCAGCAGTGTGGCATTTCACACAACTGAATGGCACTTTGCCATCTTCGTCCCAGTGGCGGAATGGTTCCGTGTTGCCAGCAAAGTGACCTGCATCGTTGCGGGCGAACTTGCTCACATCACCGCCCAGGTCTTCGATCGAATCGTAGACCAGTTGAACGATGTATTTGTTGCCGTGAGCGAACGCACCCGGATCCTTGATGGAAACCTGGTAGTTGTAGGCGGCTTTCAGCAAACGGGCAGTCCACGTGCTGAAGCCAGTCGCATTGCCTTCGGCATTCTTGTCAGCGGCACCGTCGCCATCCGCATCCGCGAACCAGTATGGGTACGCGGCGGGATCGTACGTGATGCCCGTGCCGGCAGTTTCCTTGGCATAGGTTTGGATCTGAGCCAGAAGTGCAACTTGCAGGCCTTCGATCTCATAGTACATGCCTTCTTCCACGTTGCCATCACCGTCGTAGTCCCAGGCGGAGGCCTCGGGCTCGCGGATATCCTTCAGGCCGCCCTCAGCGGTGACGCCTTCACCGTGGCACATGGCGCACTGCTCGACCTTCACCTCAAGGGTGTGCGGATCGTGACAGCCGACGCAGGTTTCATAGCCTTCCACATGGTCGTGCTTGGCATCGTAGAGTTTGCCTTCATATTCATAACCACCCTTTACCTCGGTGCCGTACAATGTGGCGGCCGCGGCAAAGTAGTGGATGTTGCGGAAACCGAAGCGGACATCGTTGCCCTGATCATCCTTGATGGGGGCGACAACCGCATCAACATCGGTGATGCTGAATCTGGCGATCTGGGCGTCCACAGAGGCTTTGGATTCACGTCCCTGATGGCAGACCAGACAGCGAGTTGCATCGCCGAAGCCTTCAACCACGAACGGAACGGGTTCGCCAGCTTCATCGGTTTCGAAGCCGGGGAACGCTACGCTATCGAGCGTGGATGCAACGGGGTTGTGGCAAGCCACGCATTGAATTCCCTGCGCATCTGCGGCGGGAACAGCGGCGTCCACTTTGTTGGCTTCAGATCCGTCAGCGCCAAGAAAATCCTGGTAACCAGCGGTGCTGTGGCAGCGCGCGCAGGAGGTGGGGACTTCGGCGGGATCTTCACCGTCCCAATGACGGAATGCTTCAGCGGCAACATCGTTGTGGCCGGATTCAACCCAGGCGGCGTAATACGGAACCGCCGCCTCGTTAACCACCGGCTCTGCCTCAGCAGTCGGGGCAACGGTCGGAACCTCGGTCTTCTGTCCGCAGGCCGCCAGAAGCGTGGCCGCCAGGATTAAAGTACCGAGAACGATCAAAAGTTTTTTGGTAGTCATGTGCACATTCTCCAGTTTGGGTTTGGTCTTGAGTAAATATTAAAATTTGTTTGAAATGGGCACCTCCGCTTGCTGTAATTCGACAATTATAGTCGCTTTACTAATACCCGTCTAATATACAACAAACCCCAAAACTAGGGGGGTGACATGTGTCATTGTTCACAATGCAGGTTGTCATGTTGTGTAATATACCCCAAAACAAAACCCGCCGAATATTGCGGCGGGTTTTGGCTCATTGTACAGAATTGTTAAGCGTACATACCCCAGTCCAACGCGGATGGGTCTTCCATCATCGAGAAATCCCACATGTCCATGCCCATCTCGATCGTTACCGGCATTTTCAATCCCTCCACCGCTTTGGCTTTGGTCATCTCGATCATCGCCGGGCCGTATGGACAAAATGGCGTGGTCAGGATCATCTTCACGCGCGCCATCTCGTTCTCGATCTGAACGTCGCGCACCAGCCCAAGTTGGATGATGTTCATTCCGATCTCGGGATCAACCACCTCGGAAAGAGCGGAGCGTGCCGCGTCCACTTTGTCGGGATGCGTGGTGTGAATCGTCCACTGGATTTGTTTGATTTCAGGATTTTCGCTCATAATTTATTTCCGTTATTTATTTTGGTTGCACAAGATAGGTGCAGTGGGCATTGCCATCGAGGATGCATTCCACTTTGTTGGCAGGCACCGCCAGCATTTTTGAGATCAGGGTTTGATCCACCGTGCAGACTTCAGGATGATTCTGGCCGATCTGGTAATACGGGCAGGTGATCTCGTGGATGCGATAGCCATCTTTGGATTTCTCCCATTCCACCGTAAAGCCCTCTTCGGCCAGCAATTCCTTTACTGTGTCGAGCCTTTCTTCCATGCTCAAGCCTTTAAGTTGCTGGGTGTACTCTGCGGCGAGATCTTCCGCCACCTGCGAAAACAATTTTGTTACCATCGGTCCCGACATCGTTTCCTTCATCTGCGCGAGCAGGCGCGTTGTCAGGCGCAGGTAACGGGTGGGGAAGCGCTCCATGCCCTCTTCCGTCAGCACATACACCAGGCGCGGACGCCCAACCCCGTGACGTTCCTCCTGCGCATCCACCAGGCCTTCCATTTGAAGGTTGGTTAAATGATGGCGCACCGAGATTGGGTTGATGCCCACCGCCTCGGCAAGTTCGTTGATGGTCGAGCGCGGCCGGCGCAAAAGTGATTGCAGGATTCGGTCTCTTGTGCTTTTCATGATGGAGGAGTATACCCGCGCCTGAATTCCTTGTCAATAATATAGATAAATATCATAAAAATTACGACCGCTCATTCCTGATATACTTTGACTACTCGCTGGACAATCACGCATCGTTCCGGACCTTCAGCCTGTTTCCGTTTCAAGGGCAACCCTGCCGGGATGGGTGCTCTTCCAACCTCTCCAAAATGGACGCTAATAATGAAACCGCTTATCCTGCTTACTCATCCTCTCCCATCTGATTGGATCAGCATACTTGATGGCAAAGTGGAGCTCATCGTCAGCCCGGACGAGAAACCTGGCTGGGCCGCAAATCTGCTGGAAGTCCTGCCTCGTGCGGATGGCATTCTGTCCCTATTGACAACCCGTATAGACGCAACCCTGCTTGAAAAAACACCGCGCCTGCGTGTAGTCAGCAATATGGCTGTTGGAGTGGACAATATTGACATCTATGCCTGCACTAAACGCGGGATTC
>JAYRVQ010000155.1:0-3600 GCA_041918465.1 Anaerolineales bacterium | reverse complement strand
TCGAGGTTGGTCGCGTCCACCACGTTGATGACCACGTCGGGACGTTCTTCGATGATGAAGTCGCGGGCGATGATCTCTTCGGGCGAATAGGCGGTCAGGCTGTATGTGCCAGGCAGGTCAACGATGTTGATTCTCCTGCCGCCGAGTTCGATCTCGCCTTCTTTTTTCTCGACGGTTTTTCCAGGCCAGTTGCCCGTGTGCTGGTGCAGTCCCGTCAACGCGTTGAAGATGGTTGTCTTGCCCGCGTTGGGATTGCCCGCCAGCGCGATGGTCAGGTCAGCCATTGGATTCTCCGTGCAGGGTCACTTCGATCTGCGCGGCTTCCTCTTTGCGCAACGCAAGGTGATAACCCTTGATGAAATATTCCACGGGGTCGCCGAGCGGCGCGTTGCGTTCGATCAAAATGGTCTCGCCTTTGACGATTCCCATTTCCACGAATCGTCGGCGCAACATGCTCGCGCCGTTGACGCGCGTGATAGTAGCCCTTTGACCGGGTTGAAGTAAATGAAGTTGGGTGGGTTCGGACATGTGAATGGTTTCCTATGAGGGTGATATTGGTTTTACGATGACAAACTCAGCCATGGACAAGCCCAGTGCGACTTCCCTGCCACCCACTTTGAGGGTCAGCGGACCTTGTAGTGGCGCGGCCTCCAACACCGTCACATCGCGGCCCGGCAGGATGTCCCGCTCCTGCAAATAGGTTAGCACGTCCGTCGCGGTGGCGTTGACGGCGATCACTTCTACTGTCCCACCCACAGAGGCTTTGTTTAACGGTATCCCCTCCAAGGGCGTGAATGAACCGTCCGCCTCGGGGATGGGATTCCCGCGCGGGCAAATGCGCGGGTTCTCCAAAAAGGAAGCCAGCGCCTCCGTCACCTCCGGCGCGGTGGCATGTTCCAGCGAGCAGGCCAGTTCGTAAATCTTCGCCCACTCGATTTTCAGGTGTTCGTACAGGAAGACCTCCCACAGACGCTGGCGGCGCATCACATCGCACGCCACCTCGCGTCCCTTTTTGGTCAGCACCACGCCCTTGTAGGGGGTGTGTTTCGTCAGGCCGTGCTCATCCAGCCGCCGCACCATTTCGTTGGCCGAGACGGGCGTGACTCCCAGCCGTTCGGCCAGCCGTCCAATAGCAACCGCTTCACGATCACTCATTTCGAGCATCGCCTTGAGATACATTTCCATGCTTTCGCTTACGTGTTGCGCGAACATAAGGTAGTCCTTTTTAAAATGTTATGGTTGACCTTATTATTCCAGAGGGCAATTTTTTTGACAAGGACATAAGTCACAATTTTCTTATGAAGGAAGTTACCGCGTCTTTCGCGGACCTGGTTGCGGATTCTGCTTCCAAACCGATCTGCCCCGAAGGGAGGCGCGACCACCCGTCGCGCAAAAAACCTTCAACCCACACATAAAATCGGATAAAATAAGTCTTATTTTCAACCCAAAGGAGCACCATAATGACATCCCCGCTCTCCGTTCTTTTACGCGAAGGCACCCGCGATTCCCATCGCCTCGCGGAGAATACCACTTTCATTCGACAGTTCTTCGCAGGGCAACTCACCCTGGAGGCCTATCGGGTATTTCTGGTTCAATTGCGTCACATCTACTCCGCGCTGGAACAAGCCCAAGAACGCCATCTGACTCACCGCGTCCTGGCGAAGATCCGTTTTCCGTCCCTGTATCGCCTTGCCGCGCTGGAGGAGGATCTGCGCCATTACTTCGGGGAGGAGCGTTGGCAGGAGATTCCTCCTCACGCCGCGACGCTGGCCTACGCGGACCGCGTCTCCACCCTCTCCGAAGATTGGGCGGATGGACTGGTTGCCCATCACTACACGCGCTACCTCGGAGATCTTTCTGGCGGGCAGGTTCTGAAACGAATTGTCGCCAAGACCTTCAACCTCGATTCGAGTGCGGGATTGGCGTTCTACGATTTTCCGCAAATCCCCGATCACAAGGCATTCAAGGAAGAATATCGTTCGCGGCTGGATTCAATGGAGTTGGAGGAGGCAACCTCGCAGGCAATCGTGCAGGAAGCCATTCATGCCTTTGCATTGAACCGAGGAGTATTCGACGCTATGTTGGAGCCTGCCCACTAGCCGTTTCATCTCTGTCCCGAACGGGTTGGATATAATCCAACCCGTTTTTGTTTTACAATATGGATGAAACTTGATCTGGAGGGCTTATGCCAAAATACGTTGCCGCAATTGACCAGGGTACCACCAGCACGCGTTTTATCGTCTTCAACCACGTGGGAAGTGTGGTTGCTATTGAGCAGAAGGAACATCGGCAGATCTATCCGAAGCCCGGTTGGGTGGAACATGATCCGCTGGAGATTTGGTCGCGCACGCGGGACGTTATGGCGGGCGCGATCTCGAAAGACGGAATCGACCCGAAGGATATCGCCGCCATCGGCGTGACGAATCAACGCGAAACGACAGTTGTTTGGAATAAATCTACGGGACAGCCTGTCTACAATGCCATCGTCTGGCAGGACACGCGCACCGACGAAATCTGCAACGAACTTGCGAAAAACGGCGGGCAGGATCGCCTGCGCGCCAAGACAGGACTTCCACTCGCAACGTATTTCTCTGGCCCGAAAATTAAATGGATTCTCGATAATATTTATGGTGCGCGGGAACGCGCGGAAAAAGGCGAATTGCTTTTTGGAAATATTGACACATGGATCATCTGGAATTTGACGGGGGAACATATCACCGATGTGACCAATGCCTCGCGCACGCTGTTGATGAATCTCGCGACGTTGGATTGGGACGATGAGATTTTGTCCCTGCTCGACATCCCGCGTGCCATGTTGCCGAAAATAAAATCTTCGTCTGAAATATACGGAACCATTGCCCTGAGCGGAGTGACCGGCGTGAGCGCAGTCGAAGGGCAGATTTTCAACGGGATTCCTGTATCTGGTAACCTCGGCGACCAGCAGGCCGCGCTTTTCGGACAGACTTGCTATTCGGCGGGCGAGGCCAAGAACACCTACGGGACGGGCTGTTTTATGCTGATGAACACGGGCGAGAAACCGGTTCCTTCGGAAGCAGGGTTATTGACCACGCTTGGGTACAAGATCGGGGACCAAAAAGCCGTTTACGCGCTGGAAGGCTCCATTGCCATCACGGGCGCGCTCGTACAATGGCTCCGCGATAATTTGGGGCTGATCGCCAAATCGTCCGATGTGGAGGCGCTGGCGAAAACCGTGGACGATAACGGCGGTATCTATTTTGTCCCTGCCTTCAGCGGCCTATTCGCGCCATATTGGCGGAGTGACGCGCGCGGCGTCATCATCGGGATGACGCGCTACGTCAACAAGGGTCACATCGCCCGCGCCGCGCTCGAGGCGACCGCCTTCCAGACGCGCGAGGTTCTCGACGCAATGGAAAAGGATTCGGGCGTGAAACTTACCGCGCTCAAAGTGGACGGTGGCATGGTCTTCAACGAACTGCTGATGCAATTCCAGTCTGACATTCTGGATGTGCCTGTGGTGCGTCCCAAAGTGGCAGAGACAACCGCCCTCGGCGCGGCCTACGCCGCGGGACTGGCCGTCGGCTTCTGGAAGGATTTCGACGAGTTGCGCGCCAACTGGGG
>JAYRVQ010000154.1:0-13348 GCA_041918465.1 Anaerolineales bacterium | reverse complement strand
TATCAGGATCGGACGCAGGTGGCGCGCGTGATGGGCTGGCCTGAGGAGCGCGTGCGCGTTGTCGGGCAATTGATGGGCGGCGGCTTCGGCGGCAAGGAAGATGTGATGGGACAGATCCACGTTGCCATGCTTGCGAATGTCACCCAGCGTCCCGTCAAGTTGCTCTTTGACCGCCGCGAAAGTTTGTTGGTACATCCCAAGCGACACGCCACGCAAATCCGCGTGAAGTTGGGGGCGAAGAAGGATGGCCGACTCATCGCGATGGAAACCGAACTCTACGGCAACACGGGCGCGTACGCCACGCTCGGCGAAAAGGTGATGACCCGCGCCACCACGCACACGGCGGGTCCGTACGACATCGAACACGTGCGCGCCGATTGCTACGCCATGTACACCAATAATCCGCCCGCAGGCGCGTTCCGTGGATTCGGTGTGACTCAATCCGCCTTCGCGGTCGAGTCCATGATGGACATGCTGGCAGACAAGGTCGGTGTGGATCGCATCGAACTGCGTCGCATGAACGCTTTGCACGTTGGAAGCATCACCAATACGGGACAGGTTTTGAACGAATCGGTTGGTTTGACGGAATGTATTGATAAGGTGTCAGGTGTCATGTGCCAGGTTTCAGGTCTGTCGCGCGAGGAAGTATTCAAGCCGCGCCCGACACCCTTCGACGCCGCTCAGGGCAAGCCTGGAGCTTCGCACTTGGTACGTTCGTGGGGCTTTGCCGCGGCCTACAAGAACACGGGTCTCGGCGGGGGCGCGCCAGATAAATCGGGCGCGGATGTGGAGCTCTATGCGGACGGCTCATTCCAAGTCCGCAGTTCCGCGGCAGAGTTGGGACAGGGACTCGTCACCGTGATGCGGCTGATCGTAGCGGAGGAAATGTCCGTCGCTCCTGAAAAAGTGCGCGTCCTCGTCATGGACACCGATCTGACTCCCAACGGCGGACCCACCACCGCCTCGCGCCAGACGTTTGTCACTGGCAATGCCTCTCGTTATGCGGCCAAGACTCTGCGCGACCAGATCACCGCGGCGATGGCCGAAAAATTTGACGTGCGGCCCGAGCAGATTCGTTACGCGGATGGTCTCGTCCACGTCAACGGACATTCTCTGTCCTATGCGGATGTCTACAAAGAAATGACCGCGCTCGGCCAACAGCCGAAAGTCCGCTACGAATACGAAGCACCGAAGACCAAGCCGCTCGGCGAAGGCGGCGACATGCACTTCGCATTCTCGTTCGGCGTCCAGGCGGCTGAAGTGGAAGTGAACAAAATTACCGGCGAGGTGAAAGTCTTGAAAGTCATCTCTGCCAACGATGTCGGCATGGCGGTCAATCCCCTTGGCTTGCAGGGACAGGTGGAAGGCGGCGTGATGATGGGACTCGGCAACTGTCTGACCGAGGAATTCATCATGGACAACGGCAAAGTGGTCACCGACCATCTCGCCCGTTATCGCGTTCCGGGAATCATGCTCACCCCGGAGATTATCTCCATCATCGTGGAACATCCCATCGAAGCCGGTCCGTATGGCGCCAAGGGGGTGGGGGAGATTTCCAGCATTCCGACCACGCCTGCCATCACGAACGCGATCTACAACGCGGTGGGTGTCAGGATTGATAAGCTGCCTGTGGATCAAGAGATGATCGCGCGGGAGATTTGGGAGAGGGAAGAACGTCAAGGATGAATGATGAAAAAGGACTCCCAAGGTTTCAAGCCTGAGAAGAATATATTTGTGGTTTAATACTTTAACATGAAACTTGACTCTGCCAAGTTCTCTGAATACACAGGAAGATACGCACTCAAAACCGACCTGATACTGGAAATCAAGATCGAATCTGGTCTCTTAACTTTGCGCCCAAGTTTTTGGGGGAGTTTGCAAATCCTTGAATCAAAGGAAACCGATAAATTTTTCTCTTTGCTTCACCCACACATGAAGTTTGAATTCAACCGTGATGATACAGGGATGATTGTTTCCCTCACCGCGTCCGGCCATAAAGAGATCCACGGCGCGGCTCTAAAACTTGCGCATGATGATATCCAGGTTGTTGAGCATATTTTGTCCGGTCGAGTGGAGGAAGCGCTGAAAAGATTAAATGAGCCAGAAGAAAAGGCGACAGAAGACAGAATCCTGGACTTGGGATCGAAGCTGGTTCAGAATCGTTTGTCACAGCCACAGATGGCTGTCGAATTTGCATCAGCCATGGAATCAAATTATCCGAATTCCGTGGATCTAAAACACATTCTGGCATTTGCTTATCTTCTGACAAACGATCGTGAAAACGCACTCCCGACTTTTAAAAGGGCGTCTATGATCGATCCAGAAAATTCGATCACCAAAACTGCGCTTCGTTTGCTTGACCCTGAAAATGCTTCTCCACCACCAGAAGATTCCTGGATACTGCCATTCGATATCAATGATCTGTTTGCAGAGCCTTTACCGAAAGAAATTGAAAATGTACTTGCTGATTGGCAGGTCAGAGACCTCAGTGTGAGTCAGAATCAGATCGTAGATGTGCATGACGTTATCTTAAATCAGGTTGAGTACGATTTGAGAATTATTAGCCACGAAGTACATGGCGCCAAACACTTTGGCGCTGTGTTGATTCCCAAGGGGATCAAATCTGGGGATTCGCATCTTCTTGTGGAATGTCATGGGGTTGACCCCCATTACTCTCCATTCAATATTTTGGAAGCAGAAACACCATTTATTCTCGGAGGAAAAGGGAGAAATACCGTTATTGCCATTCCATCTTTCAGGGGCAACACCCTAATCGTAAATGATCGATCCTATATATCTGAAGGGTCGCCTAAAAATGCCTGGGATGGCGCGGCTGATGACACCCTTGCTTTTATCAATGCGGTTTTGGATATCACTCCTGAGGTTGATCAAAATCGAATTTCAGTTTTCGGCAAGAGTAGAGGGGGGACTGTTGCAATGCTTTCAGGGATCAGGGATAAGAGAATTAAAAGCATAGTCGGCTGGACAGGACCCGCGGACTGGTTTTCAAATATGGGGAATTTGGGCTGGACTCTCAAAGAACTGGTTCAATGGGCTTTATGGGAAAGGTGGACGTCTGGAACAGGTTGGGGAAGCGCCGCTCAATTCATCGATCAGCGTTTGGCAGAATCCATTGAACATGGAAAGGGTTCCTTGAGTGAAATACGGCAAAGAATGATCGCATCTTCTCCTCTTTATTTTGTAGACCAATTACTTGCTGCTCAATTACATTATGGCTTGGAAGACGGGGCGGTATCTGTCTCTAATGCAAAGGCTATTCAAAAGGTGATTGATGAAAATGGAAACAATAAGCCAGTTGTTGAAGTATTCGTGCATGAACACAGCGGACATGATATGCCCTATCCGCTTGCTTATGAACTGTCGCGTAAATTTTTACTTAAATCGTTTCAATAGTGATATATGATCAATACGGACTCTCAAAATTTCAAGCCTGAGAGTCCTTTTTGGCTAAGCCCATTTGACTTTCCCCATTAACTAAGGTATAACGTGGCTTGCTTTTGGAAAGGAGAGCATTATGTATATTGACCCTAACACTGGTGGAGTTTTATTTCAGGCCCTGGCCGCCTCACTGGCCGCTATTTCTGGTGTGCTGTTGATCTTCTCGCGGCAGATCCGTCAGGCCATCGCCCGTCTGCGCCGCGGTACGCGTAAAGAAGAAGACAAAGAGACAAAAGAGTAGCCGCGTTTTCCACACATGAAGACAGTTATCCTTGGTTTTGACTCCTTCGACCCCGCCATTTTCGAGAACATGGCGGGGCGTAATGAATTACCTAACCTTGCGCGTTTGATGGAAGCGGGCGGATACTCGCGGCTGGAAGTCTCGTCCCCTCCGCAGACGGAAGTCTCGTGGACGTGCATCGCAACAGGCACCGACCCGGGTGGGCACGGCATCTTTGACTTTGTCGTCCGGGACGCGGCTTCGTACATGCCGTACGTTTCTATTCTGCCGATGAAGAAGACTGCTCTTGGTGAAGGGTTCATCCCGCCCTATACCACCAAGACATTCTTCGAGGAAGCCGCGGAGATGGGCTATCCCGCCACTGCCTTGTGGTGGCCGGCCATGTTCCCTGCGCGGCCGGAACTTCCCGTCAACACCCTGCCGGGACTCGGCACGCCCGATATTCGCGGTCAACTCGGTGTGGGCACGCTCTTCACTAGTGCACACGAGACAAAGAAGAAGACGGCCGTTGCGCGGCTCGAATCGTCAGGGGCGAATCGCTTCACGGGGACGTTGAGCGGGCCTACGGTCAAGGGAAGAAGCGGGCTGACATCCGCGACACTTCCTGTCGTGTTGGAAGTCCTCGATTCGCAGTCTGTGCGCGTGACCATTGGCGATCAAAAACTTGAAATGAAATTGGGGCAGTGGTCCGATATTTTTGAAATTAAATTCAAGGCAGGGACATTTTTCAACATCCATGCGGTTGCGCGTTTAATCGTCACGCATATCGGCGATGTTGTCCGCTTCTACGTTCTGCCTCTGCAAATTCATCCGTTGCATTCCACTTTCTATTATGCATCGTCGCCATCGTTCGCGAAATCGTTGTGGAAGGAAGTCGGTCCATATCTCACTCTCGGTTGGCCGCAGGATACAACCGGACTTGAAGAGGAATGTATCACTGACGATCAGTTCATCGCACTATGCGATACCATCTTCGAACGCCGCAAACAGATTTTCTTTTACCTGCTCGACCAGTTTAAAGAAGGCGTGCTGGCGAGCATCTTTGATGACCTCGACCGCGTCCAGCACATGTTCTATCACAACCGCATCGACGTGGCCGAAGCCTGGTATAAAAAATTGGACGCGTTCGTTGGTGAAGTGTCAGCGCGGTTGAATGGCAAGCATCGCCTGCTTGTTCTTTCCGATCACGGTTTCAGCACTTTTAAATATAAAGTGCATCTCAACCGCTGGCTGGTTGAAAATGGCTGGCTTATGTTTACTGATGGAAAAACCGAAGGCGGCCTCGCGGATGTGGACTGGTCGAAAACCAAACTTTACGCGTTGGGACTCAACAGCCTCTACCTTAATGTTGCTGGACGCGAGGGGCAGGGGACAGTCACCGCGCAGGAGATTGAACCGTTACTGGCCGAAGTGCAGGAAAAATTATTGGACTGGAAAGGCCCCGACGGACGCGCTGTTGTCCAGAAAGCGCGACCCAAGCACGAGGTCTATAATGGACCGTATTCCCGCCTCGGTCCGGACCTGGTGGTGGGTTACTCGCCCGGTTATCGCGCCTCGTCTGACACGGGACTCGGCAAAATTCCCGCCGCGACCATCGAGGTGAACAACGATCACTGGGGTGCGGATCACTGTGTGGACGCGGACGTTGTCCCCGGCGTGATCTTTGCCAACCGCGACTTGCGCGATTTTGGCGGCATCTCCTTCCGCGACATTCCCTTCCTCGCCATTGGCAAGCATCTCGACCAATCCCACATCAAGCCGCCCTCCCAATCCGGTCCGCAGGGACAGAAGGACCTGGAGGAGCGTCTGAAGGGGTTGGGGTATTTGTAAAACGCCAACCGCAAAAGGCATAAAGGGCACGAAGGAAATTAAACGAATCAGTTTCTCCTTGTGAACTTTGTGTCCTTCGTGTTTAAAAAGAATTTCCATGCTTAAACTCTTCTCCTCCAAAAGATCTTCCTCCAAAAAACAACCCATCGTGGTAGTCTCTGGCCTGCCGCGCTCGGGCACATCCATGATGATGAAGATGCTTCAGGCAGGCGGATTGGAGCCGCTCACCGACGCGATCCGTTCCGCCGACGATGACAACCCGAACGGCTACTTCGAGTTCGAACGCGTCAAGCAGATGTCCGCGGGCGACCGCGCCTGGTTGGATGAAGCCTCAGGCAAAGTGGTTAAGATCATCTCTGCGTTGCTGGAACACCTGCCTTCTGATCGCTCATACAAAGTCGTTTTCATGGAGCGGGAAATCAAGGAAGTGCTGGCCTCCCAGAAAAAGATGCTGGATCATCGCGGTGAGGCGTCCACAATTTCTGATGAAGATATGGCAGAGCAATATCGGAATCATTTGAAGGTGGTCAAACCCTGGTTGGCGCGTCAACCTCATATGGAAGTGTTGTATGTCGGCTATAACGCCATGATGGCCGACCCTGAACCGCACTGCCGTCGCGTGGCCGAATTCCTCGAATTGCCGCTTGATCTTGCGAAAATGCTGGCTGTGCCAAACGCCAGTCTCTACCGCAATCGTGCGTAATTCATCCTTTGCCGTGGATTGGTTTTTAAACTTGCGTGTAATCGCTAAATTCGCGGCAATAATGAATCCATTCCTTCATGCAATCCATCCTCCACCGTTTTCCAAAGTTTAGCAAAATCCTGCCCGTTTTTGCCGTTATCGCGTTCTTTGCCTACGGACGGACGCTTTATACCTTTGCCTTCAAACTTCCCTCCTGGCTTCTTTTTCAAACACTTGGGGATGTACTTTCCAATTTGGCTTATGGATTGGCCTATAATCTCTTTGAAAGCCTAGCCATCCTTTCTGTTTTACTAGCCATTGCTTTCCTTCTCCCAGCTCGTTTCTTCAAGGATATTTTTGTAGAGTGCGGTACATGGACTGCCGTTTTTGTACTGGGTTCCATCCTTGTATATTTCAAATATTATTCCTCTGTTGGCCCGGACTTTCTCGCTTACATATATACTTGGACAGGTGCGACTTTACTCCTCGCGGCCCTCGTTGCATACCTGGGTGGGCGGATTTTATTCTTAAAGAAAATCGCCCTTTGGTTTTCAGACCGCGTCGTTGTTTTTTTGTTTCTCCTCGTCCCCGCATCGCTGATTTCCCTGGTGATTGTGATTGTAAGGAATATTTCCTGAATGTCCAGCATTACCCGGCGCGACTTTATCAAATTGGCCGCCGCTTTCGCGGGTGGAGCGGTGCTGTCTTCCGCGCGTCCACTGACCAAATATTTACAAAACGAAGCGGTCAACCAGCCCAACATAATCCTTCTTTTGTTGGATGCAATGTCAGCATCCAACCTGTCATTGCATGGATATGTCCGCCCGACAACTCCCAATCTGGAGAAGTTTGCCGAGCGCGCCACGGTTTACCACAATCATTACGCTGCGAGCAACTTCACCACTTCGGGCACCGCCTCCATGTTGACCGGGATGCTTCCGTGGACGCATCGCGCGGTCAGTTTTCGCGGACTGGTCAAACGTTCACTCGCGGACCAGGGCTTGTTCGCGCTTCTGGACGGTTATCACCGCCTGGGCTATTCTCAGAATCCATGGGTCAACCTGCTCCTTGGTCAAATGGCCGCGCACGTGGACGAGTACCTTGGTTTTGGTGAATTTGCCTATCGCAAAAACGTGCCCTTCCTGCCGGATGCCTTTCCAAACGACTATCCCACAGCTTACATGGTCTTTGAAGATTTCCTTGGCACAAATGACTTCAATCAGGATCCCGGTTCGCTGACTCTGGGTTTCTTCAACATGCTGGCTTCCCGCCGTTCGGAGATCAAGAGCGCGCCGAAATACCCATACGGATTTCCTTCCAACTTCTACACCTACTTCGTTATTGACGAGTTGCTGATTGGGATTTTACACTCCCTGACGGGTCTTGCCAACGCGCGTTCGCCGTTCTTTGCCTATTACCACCTTCTGCCGCCACACACGCCCTATGTTCCGCGCAAACCTTTTCTCGGCATGTACCTGAAAGACGGAATTATTCCCACACTCAAGCCCATCCACCCCCTTGCTGAGACCCGCAAGGATGACCGCCGTCTTGTCCGCATCCGCATGACATATGATGAATACATTACCAACCTAGACTTTGAATTGGGTGCTTTCCTGGACGGACTCGATCAGGCGGGAATCCTCGACTCCAGTTATCTCATCATCACATCCGATCACGGCGAGATATTTGAGCGCGGCGAGCATGGACATGGGACGCCGCTGATGTATGAACCCGTCACGCGTATTCCCCTTCTTGTACGCGCGCCCGGCCAACGGTCCCGCGTGAACGTTCACTCGTTGACCAGTAATATCGATCTCCTACCCACCCTGCTGTCCCTTGCTGGACAAGAGATTCCATCCAACATCGAAGGCCGTCTCCTGCCCGGTCTCGGTGGGGAGGAGGATTTCGAGCGGAGTGTATTTTCGGTTTTCGCGAAGGAAAGCTCCGCTTTTCTGCCACTTTCAAAAGCAGTGGTGTCCATCAACAAGGCCAATCACAAGTTGATTTATTATCGCGGCTATGATGGATTTAATGACAAATGTGAACTTTACGATTTGCAGGCCGACCCCGAAGAGATGACCGATCTTTCGGGGCAGGACACTGCGACGGTTAAGAAGTTGAAGGATGAATTGCTGGACACATGGGCTGACGCGGATCGTCCGTATCAGGTGACGCGGGACACTGTCTCGCCCAGAGCGGAGGTGTGAAACGAAGAATCGCCTCCCCTTACTCTCGCAGATCGTTCCTGTTTTTTCCGTGCTCTCGCTCTTTATTTATGGCTGGGAACTGTATCGCTATGTGTGGCGATTGCCTTCCTGGTTGCATTACTTGACGCTTGGCGACTTGCTGGGCATCTTTTCTTATGCCATGCTGGCGGGAATCGCTGAAAGCCTTTTGCTCCTGGGCTTGCTGTTGGGACTGTGCGCGCTCCTGCCCGCGCGCTTTTTGAAGAATGATTTTACTGTCCGCGGGACGGCTATCTCGCTCGGCTGGTTTGTTTCATTGATTGGATTTTGGATCGTTTACGAGCGTTTAAGTCAGTCAATTGGTAATTATGTCGAGATTTGGACTCTGGGCGCATTGGCACTGGCCGGTTTGCTGACATGGCTCTCAACGAAAGTGCGCTGGCTGGGATCTTTCCTGGCCGCATTTGCTGACAGAACAACCATCTTCCTTTATTTATTTATTCCGCTATCTTTATTGAGTTTGGTGGTTGTCATTTTTCGCAATCTGTTTTAGGATATTTTGGATATGGCACACGTTAGCAGGCGAGACTTCCTTAATCTGACCGGCGCTTTTTCTGCGGGACTCGCGCTAAATCGATTGCGCGAATTCCTGCCTATCCACTCGCGCCGGGAGGCTGGCAAGCCCAATATTCTCATCATTCTATTCGACGCCATGTCGGGTCCCCATCTCTCTGTGAATGGATACGCGTCGCCGACCACGCCCCAGATGGAGCGTTTCGCCAGCCATGCCAACATTTACCATTCGCATTATTCAGGCGGAAACTTTACCACACCGGGCACCGCCTCCTTGTTGACCGGGCGTTTACCCTGGAAACACCGCGCCATTAATCTGGGTTCATTGGTGCGCCGTGATTTGAAGAACGACAATCTCTTCAGCGCAATTGGGTCGGGTTATCATCGTCTGGGATTTGCTCAAAACATCTGGGCAGACCTCTTCCTGCGTCAATTTGATGGACATTTGGATGAACGACTGCCGTTCCGGTCTTTTTCCTTGAAATCCAAAACGCCGATGCTGGGGGAACTTTTTGCTGGCGACTCGGATGTTGCCTACATGGCTTTTGATGAATATCTGCTCACAACGCATTTTGTCAACCCTGTCCCGGGTTCTTTGTCGCTTGGTCATCTAAATTTACTTTACGGCCGGGCGGTCGACGCCATGGGACAGCCGCAACCCGAGATGCCCTATGGGCTTCCGTTCAATTCCTTTTATTATTTCGATAATCAGCAAGTATTCCCGTCTGTTGGCCGGACTGTCCAGCGTTTGCACAATGAGTCAACACCGTTTTTTGCGTATTTTCATTTATTCTCTCCGCATATGCCATATTGTCCGACCAGCAAATTCGCGGGCGCTCTGCCTGAAGTAAAGGTGGCATACAAACCGCATCATCCCCTGGCCAGTCATGTAAAATTCCAAACTATGGTGGATGACAGCACGCGCTATGATGAGTATATTGCCGCGGTGGATGATGAGCTGGGACGCCTCCTGGATGCTCTGGAAAGGGATGGCGTCTTTGAAGATACCTACGTCATCCTGACATCGGATCACGGCGAAATATTTGAACGCGGCGATAGTGGACACGCCACTCCGCTTCTGTTTGAGCGCATCATCAAAATTCCCCTGCTTGTTTCGTCTCCGGGACAGGCCGAGCGGCGCGATTATTATGCTCCAACCAGCAACACAGACTTGTTGCCCACGTTGGCTGGGCTTGCCGGGCAGGCCATTCCGCAGGGGTTGGATGGAAGACCGCTTCCAGGTCTGGGTGGAGCCGATGAGCGGGACCGTTCCATCTTCTCGGTCGAAGCGAAATCCAGTTACGCTTTCCAGCCGCTCAACATGGTTACCGTATCCATGATTCAGGGAAACATGAAACTCGTATTCTATAAAGGATACGAGAAATACAACGATGTTTTTGAGTTGTATGATTTGGAAGACGACCCCGAAGAAAAGAAGAACTTATGGCCTGATTCATCTGCCAGCGCATCCCGCATGAAGGCTGAATTGCTGGATGCGCTTGCAGATGCCGATCGGCCATACCAACGATAACAAGGAGATTGCAATGTACAAACTCGTATTGCTCCGTCACGGACAAAGCACCTGGAACCTCGAGAATCGCTTCACGGGTTGGACCGATGTTGACCTAACCGGACAGGGAGTTACCGAAGCCCACAACGCAGGTAAACTTCTGCGCGAGGGCGGCCATGTTTTTGATGTGGCCTACACTTCCGTATTGCGCCGCGCCATCAAAACTCTTTGGATCGCGCTCGAGGAACTTGGCCAGGAGTGGCTCCCCGTTGTCCGTGCATGGCAGTTGAACGAACGACATTACGGCGCGTTGCAGGGATTGAACAAATCTGAAATGGCCGAAAAGTTCGGCGAGGCGCAGGTGAAAATTTGGAGACGCAGTTACGATACTCCGCCGCCTGCGTTGGAACTGACTGACGAACGTCATCCGCGATTCGACCCGCGCTACGCCTCGTTGACCCCCGAACAGTTGCCAGCCACCGAGTCGCTTAAACTTACACTGGATCGTGTCCTGCCCTACTGGCACTCGGACATTGCTCCTGCCATTCGGATGGGGAGACGCCTGCTCGTGGCCGCCCATGGAAACAGCCTGCGTGCCCTTGTCAAATATCTTGATAACATCAGCGAGGCCGAGATCACCGAGTTGAACATTCCCACGGGCATTCCGCTGGTGTATGAGTTGGACGAAACCCTGAATCCGATCAAACACTACTACCTCGGCGATGCAGACGCGGTTGCAAAGGCCGCCGCGGCTGTTGCCGCGCAGGGGACAAAGAAATAGGCAGAACGCGCCTATCATTCAGTTGAGTTAAACTTGTTACAAAATCATGTCGATGTAATTTGTCGTCGGCATGATTTTTTTTAATTAAGCGTGTCTCTGCTTCGTTTTCTCTCGTAATTGCCCTTCGGCTACCCCTCCCCAATTTGCTACTCCTACTATAAAATCCATCAATGGACATTGACCTCGACCTCTACCGTCACGAGATACGCGTCTCCACTGATCCGCTGGTGCGTTTGTCGGCATTGGACGTTTCGCCTGACCGCCCTCAGCGGACGTTTGTTTTTCTGCACGGGTTCGGTGGTCAGGCTCTGCAATGGATTTACCAGATGCAGAAGTTCAGCCTGCAGAACCGCGTCATCGCGCTTGATCTGCGCGGGCACGGACTTTCCGACAAACCCGGCACGGGTTACGACATGCCGCGCATGTTGGCCGATATCGGGTCCGCGCTGGACACCCTGCATGTGACCGATCCCGTTGTTCTGGTGGGACATTCCTTTGGCGGCGCACTGGCGACGGAATTCGCTCTCGCGCACCCAGAGCGGGTCGCGCATCTCATACTAATGGCCACCGCGGGCGAGTTCCGTTTAAATCCCCTCTTCAGGTTGGGACTCAACCTCCCGAACTGGCTTCTGCGCCTCATCGGCCCGTTGACGCGCTCCTGGCTGTCTGCGCCGCCGCATGCGCTTAAATCCTATTACCACTCAAACCTGAACAAGTGGCGCGGCTGGGACGCGTTCCGCTCCCTTGCTGTGCCGACGCTTGTCATCCGCGGTCACCGCGACGCGGTCTTTGAGAGTGTCCATTTCGAGCAGGTGGCAAAAGATATTCCAGCCGCGCAAGACGCCGATATAGGGGTATCAGGCCACATGGTCATGTTGGAGCGGCGGGAAGCGGTCAATCGCGCCATCGAGAGATTCCTCGCGGGCGAGGATCAGACGTCGTGGCGAGAATCGTCGAAGGTTGCCCGCAAAAAGGCCGACCCCCGCGAGTCGCTTCGGGACGAGCGTCTGTGGCTGGCGCATTACGAAAAGGGTGTGCCATATACCATCAGTGTGCCGCGTATTCCCCTGCATCATCTCTTGCGCTCGGCGGTGCGGAGGTTCCCGCGCCGCGCCGCGATCTATTTCGAGGGGACGCGGCTCTCGTACCGCCGGCTGAATCACGAAGCCAATAAATTTGCCAACGCGTTGCTCGGGCTTGGTGTGGGACGCGGCGCGCGGGTTGTTTTGCTTCTGCCGAATGTGCCGCAGATGGTTGTGGCATTTTATGGCGCGCTCAAGGCGGGCGCGGTGGCGGTCTTTATGCCGCCCATGACTGACCCCGAGGGACTCATCCAACAGGTGCGCGATGCCGACCCAAGTGTGCTGGTGATGCTCAACCTTTCAGCTGGGTTGGCGCGACAGATTCAGGCCAGCACGGGATTACCGCATATCATCTTGACCGATCCTGCCGATTATCTGTCTGTCTGGAAGAAGGTTGTTTCCCGTTGGCGTAACCGCGGACTTGCCGTGCCGGGCGGAATCCGCTGGCGGCATTTCATGCGCGGACAGGACTGGCGTTCACCCACACTTCAGGTTGATCCCGATGAACTGGCCGTTATTCAATACACGGGCGGGACGACCGCCGCGGCCAAGGGAGTAATGCTTTCCCATAAAAACCTGGTTGCCAACGCCTTGCAGACGCGTCATTGGATGCCTGTTGCTGTGGAGGGTGGGGAGCGCTTTTTATGCGTCCTGCCTTTCTCGCATATCTACGGGCTGACGACTGCCCTGAATGTGCCCATCTCGTTGGGTGCGACCCTGATTCTCAAAGCGCGTTTTGAAATTCACAACATCTTGAAGGCCATCAAGAAATATCGGCCAACGATTTTCCCCGGCGTGCCAAACATGTACGTGGCCATCAACAATTTTCGTGGCGCACGTAAATTTGGGATTTCATCCATCAAAGCCTGTATCAGTGGTTCTGCTCCCCTGCCCGTGGAAGTGCAGGAGGCCTTCGAGAAACTGACGAAAGGTAAACTTGTCGAGGGCTATGGACTCACCGAAGCCTCGCCTGTGACTCACGCCAATCCGCTTGGCGGCAATCG
>JAYRVQ010000153.1:0-2362 GCA_041918465.1 Anaerolineales bacterium | reverse complement strand
TTCCGCGATGGCAAGTTTCTCCTCTTCGATGTAGCCGGGGAACTCGATCACTTCCATGCGATCGAGCAAGGCGGGCGGAATCGGACCGAGGTAGTTGGCCGTCGTCACGAACATCACCTTCGACAGGTCAAACGGCAATTCGAGATAATGGTCGCTGAACGAGTTGTTCTGTTCAGGGTCGAGCACTTCGAGCAAAGCAGATGCAGGGTCGCCGCGAAAATCGGAATAGAGTTTGTCGATCTCATCGAGCATGAAAAGCGGATTGGCGCTCCCCGCCCGCTTCATGGTCTGGAGGATGCGCCCGGGCAGCGCCCCGATGTACGTGCGACGGTGGCCGCGAATTTCCGCTTCATCGCGGACGCCTCCGAGGGACACGCGCACGAATTTGCGTCCCAACGCCTCGGCGATGGATCGTCCCAGCGAGGTCTTCCCCGTCCCTGGCGGGCCAACGAAGCACAGAATCGGCTGTCGTTCCTTCTTCGGCTTCAACGAACGGACGGCGATGTATTCGAGGATGCGTTCCTTCGGCTTCTTGAGTCCGTAATGGTCGCGCTCCAGAATGCGCGCCGCGTTCTTCACGTCGAGGTTGTCCTCGGTCATCGTAGACCAGGGCAAATCCAGAATCCAATCGAGATAGGTGCGGATGATTCCCACTTCGGGCGCCATGGGCGGCATCTGGTTGAGACGTTCCAATTCCTTCATCGCCACCTTGCGCGCCTCTTCTGGCAGTTCGGCCTTGGCAATGCGATCCTTTAACTCGGTGGCGTCCTTTGTGAAAATGTCCCCTTCGCCCAACTCGGTCTGGATCTGCTTCATCTGCTCGCGCAGATAAAACTCGCGCTGGCTCTTGTCCACTTCGCTTTGGACGCGCGAATGGATTTCATCTTCCAGTTCGAGCACATCCACTTCCTCGGCCAGAATTTTGTTCATGCGTTGCAAACGCGCGCGCGGATCGGTTGTCAGCAATAGAGTCTGCCGCTCCTCGAAGTTGAGCGAAAGCGACGTGGCGATCATGTCCGCCAGCCAGCCGGGCTCGGAGATATTCATCGCGAAGAGGTGCGCCTCCTCGGGGATGGAACGGTCCAATTGCACGCAACGATCAAATAGGTCCAGCGCGGAGCGCATTGTGGCTTGCGTCTGTCGGTCGGCAGTCGTCGGCTCAAAGATGACGCGGGCGCGCACCTTGATGTATGGTCGCACGCGGATGAACTCCACGATCTCCACACGGCGACGTCCCTGCACCAGCGCGGACGAGGAGCCGTCGGGCATCGAGAGCAGGCGTCCCACCGCCATTTCCACACCGATGGGCAGGAAGTCCTTCAAGCCAGGCTCTTCCAATTCGGCGTCACGTTGCGTCAAGCCGATAACGGTCTGGTTGCGGTGCTGGGCTTCCTGCACCGCCAGCAACGAGGCCTCGCGTCCCACAAAGATCGGCGAGACCATGCGTGGGAAAACCACTAAATCGCGCAACGGCAACACCAACGCCTCGATGATGCCGTGCTCGTCCGCTTCCATATTCGGGACGCGGTACAGTTCCTCGGTGCGTTGCGAAAGCGCCAGGTTGAAATTTTCGTCTTCGTTCCAGTCTTCGGGATGATTCATTTTTTCTTTGCCACAGATTTCACGGATTTACACGGATTGTTTTTTTCGCCACGCGGCGCGGATCTCGCCTGCAAAAGCAACACTGCCAGCAGACAAAACCAGACCGAGGTCTCCAGCCATTTCCAATGCTCGTTCCAGCGCGGCCGCGGCATGTGGTTCGGTCACCACCGGTATCTCAGCCTGCCTCACCTGTTGAGCAATCCATTCCACCGATGGAGCGCGCGGGTGGTCTGCGCGGGTTGCAATGACACCTTCCAAGCGCGGTCTGAGTTCTTCCAATATTCCTGAAATATCCTTGTCTTCCAAACTGCAGAAAACCATGTAGACGGGCCGACTGGGAAAGTAATCGTCAAGCGCTTCTCGTAGACGCTGAGCGGACTCGCGGTTGTGGGCAGAGTCTATCACAACGGGCGGCTCGCGCCGCGCCACTTCAAAGCGGGCGGGCCATTTTACCTGAGAAAAGCCTTTTTGGATGGCTTCATCTGAAATTGACAATCCACTGGCCTTGAGCGCGGCGTAGGCGGTGACAGCGTTGGTGAGTTGATGACTACCTAAAAGGGGAATATTAACTACTAGTCCACCGTCCTGAGCGGAGGGTCGAGTAGGCATGCTTGTCGCCGTATCGAGACACACAGTCGAAGGATGGGTTTCTTGTGCAAGTATTGTTGCATGAGCCTGCCCTTCGACTTCGTTCGGCCGTCGCCTCGCTCCGCTCAGGGCAGTGGGGTAGATTGCAAATTCTTGCCCATCCAATGATGAA
>JAYRVQ010000152.1:0-7656 GCA_041918465.1 Anaerolineales bacterium | reverse complement strand
CGAGCAGGGTGTTCTCGAAATGGAATCCGTTTTTGTCTTTGAGCAGGAGGGCATTGATTTCCTCGAGCGGATTTCCGCACATCGCGCAGTCCTGACCCGCGCTCGCCAACGCCAGGTCGGCAATGATTTCAGGCTGGTAGTCGTGTCTGCAGTTGGTGTTGAGCAGATGATAGCCATCCTCATTTGCACCCGCGACCAGGTTGGTCGAGTGCGGGATGAGATCGTCCACGATGATGAGCGCGTCGGTCAAGCCGACAGGAGATGCGTATCCCGCGGCCGCGCCTGACCGCTCGATCTCTTCGGCTGTAGCAAGGCGGACATCTCCAATCGCGTTCTTGAGTTTGGTTTCACTCAGGGTCATGTCGCCGCGGATCACCACAAAGACGAATTTTCCGCTCGGGACACGCGTGAACATCATCGCCTTGGCGGTCTTTTCCTTGGGGATTTTCAGGAATGCAGCCAGTGCCTCGATGCTGTGACAATCGGGCGTGGACACTTTCTCCGCAGGCTCTGGCTCTTCGGTGGAGTAAACAGTTTTCTGGAACAGCGCCAATTCCTTGCGGGCGGAATATCCACACGCGGGGCAGTGGATGACTTCGGTGGAACCTGTGGGAAGGGGGAAGAAGGTTTCGTCTGCGTTGGAGAGGAGAGACAAAGAAAGACGAAAGCGGAAAGAAGGGTCTTTCGCCAGGTCGCGCAAGTGTTGGATGGCAAATTCGCCCAGCGGCGTCAGGTCATTCTCGCGCGTGACATATCCCGCGCGGACGAGCCAGCCGAAGCCTTCGGTGCGGGCATTGTTCGGAAATTCTCGTTGGGTTTGGATGTGGAGGTCGCGGTATTTCATGGGGAAAAATGCGGGACGCGGAAAACGCGGATTACGCGGATGAACGGAGAAAGATTTTCTCTCCGCGTTTTCCGCGCTCGTCCGCGTCCCATTAAGATGTTGCCTTTTTCTTTTTGATAATCGTGGATTTTGCCGCTGGGGATTCTGCCACTGGCACGGGCGTGACCTCGGGGATGGACGCGGCTGTCGCGGCGAGGGACTCAGCCTGGGCGGCCTCGGCAGGCGTGGACTCGGGCGCAGGCTCCAGATCCAGTTCGACGCGTTCCTCCATGCGGATCTGTCCGCGCAGGAAGGCGCCTTCTTCAGTCACGAAGGCGGTCGTCACCACGTCACCCCACACGCGGCCGCTGGCGCGGATCTCCAATTTTTGCGTTGTGATATTTCCGCGTACCGCGCCTGCCACAATGACCGCGTTGGCGCGGATATTTTCGCAGGTGACGCGTCCCGTCTCGCCGACAACCAACATGCCACGCAGGGCGATTTCGCCTTCGAAGGCGCCCTCGATGCGGACGCCGCCCGCGCCGTTGATGGAGCCATGCCAGATGAGGCCCGTCCCGAGCACGGATGTGATCCGCTCGACAGCCTGGATGGGTTGGGATGATTCGGTGGGGGTGGTGTTGCGTTTGAACATGGGACAATTTTACCGTTAAAACAAAAACGGGGCGGACACGAGGATCCGCCCCTGTCAGTCATGCTCATTAACGATTAAATATTGATCGGGCTTCCCTCGGCTCCCTCCGCCGCCTCCATGAGCACTTCGGACAATGTTGGGTGCGCGTGGATGTTGCGCGCAATCTCGTGCGGGGTTAGTTCGAGCATGTGAGCGAGAGTCAGTTCGGGGAGTAGTTCGGTCACTTCAGGACCGATCATGTGTGCGCCGAAAATCTCTCCATACTTTTCATCCACAACCAGCTTGACCCAGCCTGCCGCGTCCGCCAATCCAAGCGCCTTGCCGTTGGCCTGGAAGGGGAAGCGACTCACCTTGACCTGGTAGCCTCGTTCTTTGGCCTGCGCTTCGGTGAGACCGAACGAGGCAACCTGCGGTTGACAATATGTTGCGCGCGGCATCATCTCATAATCGAGTGTGACTGTCTCGTGGCCTGCGATGTGTTCCGCCGCCACGGTCCCCTGCGCCGAGCCAACATGCGCCAGCATCAGTTTGCCGGTCACATCGCCGATGGCCCAGATGCCAGGGACGTTGGTCGACATGCGTTCGTCAATTTCGATGAAGCCGCGCTCGTTGAGTTTGACTCCTGCTTCCTCCAATCCCAGCCCTTTGGAATTGGGATGGAACCCGATCGCCACCAAAGCCTGATCTGCTTCGAGGGTCTTTTTCTCCACGCCAGCCGACACCACGATTCGGACACCCGCCGCGGTGGCCTCCACCGATTCGACTTTGTGCCCCGTCAGGAAGTTGATGCCGCGCTTTTTGAAGTTCTTCTCCAACTCCACGCTGACTTCTTCATCCTCGAGCGGGACCAAATGTGGCAGCATCTCGACGATGGTCACCTCCGCGCCGTAGGAACTCCAAACGGTGGCAAACTCCACGCCAATGGCGCCCGCCCCGATGATAATGGCTTTCTTCGGCAAAGTCTCTTGCAGAATGGCTTCGAGATAGGTGACGACTTTTTTTCCGTCTACTTTCCAGGCGGCAGGCACCATCGAAGACGCACCCGTCGCTACGATGATGTTTTTGGCAGTGAGCGTTGTCGATTTGCCTGATGTGTCGGTAACGGTGACCGCCGTGGGCGAAGTCAGGCGCGCCATTCCCATGAAGGAGTCGATCTTGTTCTTTTTCATTAGGAAGCTGACGCCCTTGGTCAGTCGGTCTGAGACTTGTCGGCTGCGCTTGACCGCCGCGCTGAAGTCCAATTGTAGGTTGTCGAACGAGAATCCGAATTCCTTGCCGCGTTCGCGCAAGGTGTGCACCACTTCGGCGTTTTTGAGCAGCGCCTTGGATGGGATGCAGCCGACGTTGAGACACACGCCGCCCATCCATTGTTTTTCCGCGATGGCAGTCTTCTGTCCCAGCTGTGCAGCGCGGATGGCGGCCACGTACCCGCCTGGTCCCGCCCCGATGACAATGACATCGTATTGGTCAGGCATGAATCACCTCCACAAATTTGGTACACGGATGACACGGACTTTGCGGAGTTCGCGGATTTTCCTTTTTCTTAAAAATCCGTGTTGATTCGTTCAATCCGTGCGATCCGTGTACAAAAGTTTTACACCCCTCGGATTCGCGCTACGCGTGAACAGCCAGCAGGTAGCGCAAAATCTCGCCCATCGTGTTCAGCTTGCCCATATCCTTATCGGGGATGTTCACGTTCAAGCGCTCGCTGATGGCGATGAAGAAGTTGAGCGCGTCGAAGGAGTCAATGTCGAGACCTTCACGCAGGTTGTCGTCGAGGCTGAGCGCCGCAGGGTCGGTGCCTGGAGCGACTTTTTTCAATTCGGCAACGATGATGTCCTTTAGTTCATTTTCGTTCATAGTTTTTCTACCTCCTGCAGGTTGCGGTTCAAGGCTTCGAGGAACAGGCCGCCCTTGTGACCGTCGGTGGCGCGATGGTCACCGGCAAGCGTGGCGGTCAGGATCGGCCGCACGCACAGCGCACCGTTTATAGCCCAAGGTTGTTGGGTGATCTTGCCAAGCCCAACCAGCGCTACTTGCGGCGGATAGATCACACCGAATACTTTTTCCACTCCGCGGTCGCCGAGGCTGGTGACAGTGATGGTGGCGTCGGTCAACTCGGACGAGCGCAACTTGTTACCGCGCGTGCGGACGATCAGATCGTTCATTGCGTCGCGCAACTCATCGAAGTTCTTCATATCGGTATCGTGGATGGCGGGGGTGAGCAATCCACCTTGGCGCAGGGCGATGGCGAACCCAATGTGGATGGCTTCACTCACCTCGTGGCGCCCGTCCACCCAGAAGCCGTTCAGTTCGGGTACTTCGGTCAGCGACTTGGCGACGGCCTTGAGCAGGATCACCACAGGCAGCAGCCGCTCGCGGATCGTGCGCTTGAGATTCTCCTCCTCCAGCCAGCGCAGGGCATTCGTCATGTCGATGCTGGTTTCCATGTAATAGTGCGGAATCTCGCGGTTGGATTTGCTCATCGCAGCGGCAATGGCGGAACGCATGGCCGTTTGGAAATCAGTTTTCTTCGTTTCGGTGGCAGGCTCCGCCTTCGCTTCGACCGGCGGGGGAGCGGGTGCCTGCATCGCGGGCGGAGTCGCCACGCGGACGGGCTCGGCCATCGCCACAACTGGCGCGGCCTTTTGGGCTTGCGCGGCCCGCTCGATGTCCACGCGCTGAATCGCGCCGCCGGGGCCGGTGCCTTTCACCGCTCGCAAGTCCACGCCTAATTCGATCGCCATGCGGCTGGCGAGGGGAGAGATCCGCGCGCGCCCACTTGGAGTCGCGGGCTGTGCGGTGGCAGCTTTCATTTCGTGCGCTACGTTGACTGCGGATGGCTTGGCCGCTTCCGTCATCACCATTTCGGGAATCTTCTCGATCTTCACTGGCTCGGACTGTTTCGGCGCAGGCGCGGGTTTGGCTTTTCCAAAATCCTCCTTCGAAGAGATGGTCGCCAACACCTGCCCAACTGGAACTTCTTGCCCGGCCTGGAAGAAGACTTGGTCGAGGATGCCATCTTCGAAGCACTCGATCTCGATCACGCCTTTGGCGGTTTCCACGGCAGCGATGATATCGCCGCGTTTAACCGGGTCACCTGATTTTTTCTTCCATTCAACGAGGGTACCGGCATCCATGTCGGCGCCCAAGCTTGGCATTTTGAATTCGCTCATGGGTTCACCAACTTTCTGACCGCGGCGGCGATGGTGTCAGGCTGAGGAACGGCGGCCTCCTCCATGTGCTTGGAATAAGGCATCGGCACTTCAGAAGCGCACAGCCGTTCGACTGGGCGGTCGAGGTCGTAGAAAAGATTCTCGGTGATGCGCGCGCTGATCTCTGCGGAGAGACTGCCACTGCGCCAGCCTTCCTCCACAACCAACACTTGATGTGTCTTGACCACCGAGTTGAAGATGGTTTCGTTGTCCAATGGACGCAAACTGCGCAGGTCGATCACCTCGACATCAATTCCTTCTTTGGAGAGTGCATCGGCAGCTTTCATTGATCTTGGCAGGCAGGAGCCGTATGTGATCAAGGTCACATCTTTACCGGGGCGGCGAATCTTGGCATGATCGATATCCACTTGATTCGGCGGGTTGGGAACCATCTCTTCCATGTTGTACATCACTTGCTGTTCGAAGATCAGCACAGGATCGGGATCTTCGAGCGCGGGCCACAACATGCCGCGCATATCTTCCACGGTTCCCGGAGCCAGCACTTTGATGCCGGGGATGTGCGCGTACCAGCCTTCGAGGCTGTGTGCGTGCTGTGCGCCGAGTTGACGCCCAGAGCCGGTCGCCATGCGGATCACGACCGGAACGTTGAAGAGTCCACCGGACATGTGAAGCAAGGTTGCTGCTGTGTTGAGGATCTGATCCAACGCCAACAGACTGAAGTTCACGGTCATGATCTCCACGATGGGACGCATCCCATTCATGGAGGCGCCGATGCCAATGCCGGCAATGGCCGACTCGCTAAGTGGCATGTCACGAATTCTTTCGGGGCCAAACTCATCGAACATGCCCTTGCTGACGGCGAAGCATCCGCCGTAGCGGCCCACGTCCGCGCCCATCAGGAAGCAGCGTTCATCGCGCAGGATGGCTTCGCGCATCGCCTGGCGCATGCCTTCACGATAGGTCATCTTGACCAGTTGCTGGGTTTCTGCAACTGCGGTTGGGGTTGGAAGAGTCATGACAGGCTCCTTTCCGTGTAAACGAAGCGGGTCAGGTCATCCACCGATTCCCAGGGGGAATCCTCGGCGAAGTCAACCGCGTGTTGGACCGTCCCAGCCACATCTTTTTCGATGGCAGCGATCTCATCATCAGTGATCAGATCGTGATCCTTGAGATGCTTCGTAAACAAGATGATCGGGTCGCGTTTCTTGTGTTCCTCAACCTCTGATTTACTTCGATACAGTTCCGCGTCGAACATCGAGTGCGGGCGGAAGCGGTAGGTGATGGCCTCGATGAAGTAGGGACCTTTGCCGGAGCGCAGGTAATCACATGCTTCGCGTGCAGCCTGTTCCACGGCCAGCACATCGTTGCCATCGATCTGAACCGATTTCACGTTGTAACTGGCGGCCTTCTCCGCAAGGTTCGTGTTCGACTCGTGATAGCGCAACGCAGTGCCCATGCAGTACAGGTTGTTTTCTACAATGAACAGGGTCGGTGTTTGCCAGAGCGCGCCCAGATTGAGCGACTCGTGGAATTCACCTTCCGCCACCGCGCCTTCGCCTAGGAAGCAAGCCGTGACGTTCTTCTTGTTCTGCATCTTATCGGCCAATGCGATTCCCACCGCGAGAGGTAGGTGACTGCACACGATGGCGTTGCCTCCAAAGAAACGGGTGGGCTTGTCGAATAGATGCATCGAGCCGCCGCGGCCGCGGGCGCAACCGTTCAGCTTGCCGTACATCTCGGCCATGATCGCATCCGCGCTGACGCCGCGCGCGAGCGCATGTCCGTGCTCGCGGTAGGTGCAAACGACAGAGTCTTCAGGGGTCAACGCCTCCATCACACCGGTCGCGATGGCCTCCTCGCCGATATACAAATGGAGGAAACCTCGAATCTTGGTCGCCTGATACAACTCGGCGGCTTTCTCTTCATAACGCCGGATCAGGATCATCTGATGCAACAGATGATGCAGGTGCTCGCGGTCCTCTGTCTTTTCCTTTGTTTTGGTTTGTGTTTTCATCCCGTTGTCTCCAGTGTCGAAGTATCGCCCTCGGGCAGACCAAGCTCGCGGGATTTTAGCAGGCGGCGCATGATCTTGCCGCTGCGGGTCTTCGGCAAATATTCCACGAACTCGATCTCTTTCGGCGCGACTGCCGATCCCAATTTCTTTCGGCCAAAGCCCAACAAATCCATCTGAAGTTCATCGCACGGATTAAAGCCGGGCTTAAGTGCCACAAAGGCCTTGACCAGTTCGCCGATGACCGGGTCGGGCTTGCCAATCACTCCGGCCTCGGCAACGGCGGGATGTTCGAGCAGGGCGCTTTCCACCTCGAAGGGTCCCACCATGTGACCGGCGGTCTTGATGATGTCGTCGGCGCGTCCGATGAACCAGAAGTAGCCATCCTCGTCACGCTCGGCCAGGTCGCCGGTGAAATACCAGCCACCAACGAAGCATTTCTTGTAGCGTTCCTCGTCGTGCAGGTATCCGCGGAACATGGACGGCCAGCCGGGTTTGAGCGCCAGCTCGCCTTCGACTGATGGATTGTTCTCAATGGTGACGTTCCCGCTATCGTCGCGGTGAAGAATCGCCGCGGTGATTCCGGGCAGGGGGCGTCCCATCGAGCCGGGGCGGATATCCTGACTGCTGTAGTTCGAGATCATGATCCCGCCGGTCTCGGTCTGCCACCAGTTGTCGTGGATCATCAAGTTGAGTACCTTCTTGCCCCAGACAACCGCCTCAGGATTCAATGGCTCACCAACGCTCGCTGAGAAGCGCAAGTGACTCAAATCATATTGCTCGAGCGGCTTGATGTCCAACCGCATCAAGCGGCGGATGGCGGTCGGCGCGGTGTACCAGACAGTGACCTTTTGATCTTGCAGGATGCGATACCAGCGTTCGGCGTCGAATTCGGCCTCATCCACGATGTTAGTCACGCCGTGGAGCAGGGGAGCGATCACGCCGTATGAGGTGCCGGTCACCCAGCCCGGGTCGGCAGTGCACCAGAAAATGT
>JAYRVQ010000151.1:0-1584 GCA_041918465.1 Anaerolineales bacterium | reverse complement strand
CAAACTTGAATTCTATGGCGACGATGAGAAAGCCCTCGACATCTACCGCTCACTCGGTTTTGAATTGTTGCAACAGTATGTTGCGTATCACAAGGAACTCGCATGAAATTTCTCATCGCTGGACTCGGTTCCATCGGACGCCGACACTTCCGCAACCTGATCGCCCTCGGCGAAAAAGACATCGTCCTCCTGCGCAGTCACCGCGCCACGCTTCCCGACGACGAGCTGGCGGGCTACCCCGTGGAAACGGACATCCACTCCGCGCTGACGAAGCACAAGCCCGACGCGGTTATCGTGGCCAACCCGACCTCCCTGCACATGGACATCGCCATCCCTGCCGCCGAAGAAGGTTGCGCCATTCTGCTGGAAAAGCCCATCTCCAATTCGCTCGACAGGTTGGATGAATTGCAGAAGGCCGCTGAAAAAAGCGGGAGCAAGATTCTCGTCGGCTTTCAGTTTCGCTATCATCCCACGCTCAACAAGGCGCGCGAACTCATTCAGCAAAACGCGCTCGGACAAATTCTTACCGTCCACGCGCACTGGGGAGAATATGTTCCGCAGTGGCATCCGTGGGAGGATTATCGCCAAAGTTACGCCGCCCGCGCGGACCTCGGCGGAGGAGTCATTCGCACCCTCACGCATCCGCTGGATTATTTGCGTTATCTCATTGGTGAAGTTGAGTCGTTGTGGTCGTTCAATGGACACGTCTCCTCGCTGGAGATGGATGTGGAAGATGTGGCCGAGATCGGTTTGAAGTTTGCGAGTGGGGCGATGGGAGGCGTGCACCTGAATTACGTGCAACGTCCGCCCGTGCACCGGCTGGAGATCGTTGGGACAGACGGCACTGTCCGCTGGGACAACGCTGACGGCATCCTGCACTTCTACAAAATGACGACGGCCTTCGGGACGTTTAGCGACAATCCACCCGCGCCCATCGTGGAGACGTTCGCTCCGCCCGAGGGTTTTGAGCGGAACCAACTCTTTCTGGCGCAAACGCGTCACTTTGTTGAATCCGCCCGGGGGGAGTCGGAACCGAGATGCACGCTCGCGGATGGCGCCCAAGCCCTTCGTCTCGCGTTGGCTGTGCAAGAGTCACAAAAGTCGGGGAGAGTTATCCACCTAACCTAAAAAATCGTTGGTCGAGTAGGCCGAGGTACTCCGAGGCCGTACCGAACCAACAACTTTCAGTCAACGAATTCTTTTCATGGAAGTGGTGGTCTCGATACGCCGTTCGCTATCGCTCACGGCTACTCGACCACCGAGTAAAAATCCAAAATTCATTGACTGAATTTTGAAGTATAATTTGCGGGCGTTTGAAATCCTGTGACGGTTTTCGTCACTATTACACGGAGTAACAATGGCAAAAGCAAAATTGATCACCCCCTACGGCGGCAAACTGGTCAACTTGGTCGTCGAAGGGAAAGAGCGCGAGGAACTTCTGGCTCGCGCTTCCAAACTGCCCTCGATCAAGATCACCATGCGCAACCTGTGCGACCTGGAACTGATCGCCTCGGGCGGATTCTCGCCGCTGACCACCTTCATGGGCAAAGCCGACTACGAGCGCGTCCTGCACGAAATGCGCCT
>JAYRVQ010000150.1:0-1848 GCA_041918465.1 Anaerolineales bacterium | reverse complement strand
CTCCGCCGCGTGGACGGCGTGGAAAGCGCGGGCATTATCGCCGCGTCCGGCACAGCCATCCTCCTGCCAAACGATGAAGTGCTGAAAGTATCGATCCTCGGCATCGAACCTGGTACACCGGGCGCGCCTGCTGTCATCGAAGGGAGCAACCTGACCAGCGAACTGGCATCCGAAGTCCTCATTGATAAGAATGTCGCGTTGCGCACGGATATCAAAGTCGGCGACCGCATCACCATCCGCTCCACGCAAGGGACGGAGGATGAGTTCTACGAGTTGAAGGTCATCGGCATGACGGACGGGAATCTCTACCAGTTCGCGCCGTCCATTTTCGTCACCTTCTCGAACTGGGATAAGATGCGCACCAAATCGGACACCGAGTTGGGACGCGAAAGCACCACGGTCAACGTGATCGCGGTCAAAGTAAAAGAGGGCGCCGATCTCGAAACGGTCAAAGCGAACATTCTCGCCCGCGCCAGCAACGTGGAGATCGCGGACATCCCGACCGCCATTTCGAATGTCCCAGGCTACTCGGCTCAACAGAGCACCGTAAACACGCAAGCCATCTTCACCCTGTTGATCGGTATCCTTGTCATTGGCGGCTTCTTCCAAATTCAAGTCCTGCAAAAAGTGCCGCAGATCGGCGTGATGAAAGCCATCGGCGCATCGAATGCTGTGGTCGGATTGGCATCCGTCATCCAGATCATGGTGGTGACCGCTTTTGGCGTCGCGGTCGGAGGCGGGCTGGCGTACGTCTTCTCGCTGACATTTCCTCCCACCGTCCCGATCATCTTCAACGGGACGAACTCCCTGATCGCGGTCATCGCGCTGTTGCTCATCGGTCCGCTCGGCGGGATGGTCTCGATCATCTACGCCGTCCGCATCGAGCCGCTCAAGGCGCTGCGCCTTTCATAGGAGGGAAACATGGAAAACAATGTAGCACTCGAAGTTAAAGATGTCGTCAAATCCTTCATGGTGGATGGCGCGCCCATTTACGCCGTGGACAAGGTTTCGTTCAGCATCAAACATGGAGAATTTGTCGCGCTGGTCGGTCCGAGCGGTTCGGGCAAGACAACCATGCTGTCTATGCTGGCCGCGTTGCTCAGTCCGAGCGGCGGAGAGATCCGCATTGACGGACAAGATCTATCCAAGATGAGCGAACGAAAACGGGTTGTGTTACGCCGCGAGAAGATCGGCTTCACGTTCCAGTCCAACAACTTGATTCCCTTCCTGTCCGCGCAAGAAAACGTGGAATTAATGTTGCGCCTGAACGGGAGACTCAATCACGGCGAGCGCATTCGCGCCGCAGAACTCCTCGCCCGCCTCGGACTCAGCGACAGGCTGACCAATCTCCCCGCGCAAATGTCGGGCGGACAGCAACAGCGCGTCGCCATTGCGCGCGCGCTGATCCACAACCCCACCCTCGTCCTCGCCGACGAGCCCACCGCCAGTCTCGATACGGAGCGCGCCTTCCAGGTGGTGCAAACCTTTGCGGCGCTCATCCACGAGAACAACCGCGCGGGCATCATGGTCACGCATGACCTGCGCATGGTTCAATATGTCGACCGTGTTCTGCAAATGCAGGATGGAAAGTTGGTGAAAGTGTACGAAGACAAAAAAGAAATTATGGCATTGGCAAAAGGCGAGTAAATTAAACTTCCGAAGTCAAACAGGCTTCGGAAGTTTTCTTTCTCTTATAATGCATACATTGGAGAACACAACATGACCGAAACCTTTTCCTGCCCTGCCTGTGGCGCACCGAACAACCCCGAAGCGGATCACACGCAAATGAGTTGTTCCTACTGTGGAGCGAATCTGACCATCCCCGCGCATCTGCGGACATCCGCGCCG
>JAYRVQ010000149.1:0-1713 GCA_041918465.1 Anaerolineales bacterium | reverse complement strand
GCGCGGGCGCGTTTCATGCGCATGAAGGGATTCAACGTGCTGTTCCCAATGGGATTCGACGCGTTCGGATTGCCCGCAGAGAACGCGGCCATCAAGGAAGGCATCCACCCGATGAAGCGGACGTTCGAGAATATCGAGCACATGCGCGAGCAGATGAAAACGATGGGTACGATGTTCGATTGGGAACGCGAGATGATCTCGGCCGCACCCGAATACTATAAGTGGACCGAATGGTTCTTTATCCAGTTGTACAAGATGGGACTGGCCTATCGCAAAATGTCAGCGGTGGACTGGTGCCCGCACTGCAACACAACGTTGGCGCGCGAACAGGTCTGGGGCGATGACCGTCATTGCGAACGCTGCGGCACGCCCGTTATCAAGAAGGACCTGGAGCAGTGGTTCTTCAAGACCACGAAGTACGCCGATGAACTGTTGAACTTCGACGGCATTGACTGGCCGCAGACGGTGAAGACGTTGCAGACGAAATGGATCAACCGCTCGGAAGGCGCGGAAGTCCAGTTTTCAGTGATCAGTGAGCAGTTATCAGTGGACGAGTCGAAGGTTACTGTATTCACTACGAGACCAGACACTCTCTGGGGCGCGACCTTCATGGTGTTCTCGCCCGAACATCCGCTGGTAGACAGAATCACCACACCCGAGCAAAAGTCCGCAGTGGACGAGTACAAGGCGCAAGCCGCGCGTCAATCGGACATCGAGCGCGAGGCCGTGGACAAGGAGAAGACGGGCGTGTTCACGGGCGCGTACGCGATCAACCCCGTCAACCAGGCACGCATCCCGATCTGGATCGCGGACTACGTGTTGATGAGTTACGGCACGGGCGCCATCATGGCCGTCCCTGCACACGATGAGCGCGACTTCGCGTTCGCCAAAAAGTACGAGTTGCCCATCGTCGAGGTGATCAGGCCGGAAGGTCAGGGCGAAGCGAGCGAGTTACAAGCCGCGTATGCGGGACCCGGCGTGATGGTCAATTCCGGTCCATTTAACGGGACAAAGGTCAACACGGAAAAAGGAAGAAAGAATCCCGGCATTGCCGCGGTGCTGGATTGGATCGAGGGACAAGGCATCGGCAAAGAGTCGGTCAACTATCGTTACCGCGATTGGCTGATCTCGCGACAGCGTTATTGGGGCGCGCCGATTCCGATGATCCACTGCGAAAAGCACGGATGGAATCCCGTCCCTGATGACCAACTGCCCGTCGAACTGCCCGAAGACGTGGAGTGGAAACCGACAGGCGAGTCGCCATTGAAACTGCATCCGACGTGGAAAAACGCCCCCTGTCCCGTGTGCGGCGAACCCGCCACGCGCGAGACCGATACGATGGATACGTTCATGTGCTCCTCTTGGTATCACCTGCGTTACCTGTCGCCGAAATATGATAAGGGGCCGTTCGATGAGGCCGAGTACAACTACTGGATGCCCGTGGACACATACTCGGGCGGCATCGAGCACGCCACGATGCACCTGCTGTACACGCGCTTCTTCCACAAGGCTCTGCGCGACGCGGGCATCACCGAGGGCAACGAGCCGATGATGCAGTTGCGCAACCAGGGCATGGTGCTGGGCGAAGACAACGATAAAATGTCCTAGAGCCGCGGCAATGTCATAGCGACCGATAGTCGTTTGAACAAATACGGAGCCGACACAGTACGCGCCTACCTGATGTTCTTTGCCAGATGGGAAATGGGCGCTCCG
>JAYRVQ010000148.1:0-5341 GCA_041918465.1 Anaerolineales bacterium | reverse complement strand
GCAAGCCTTATTCCATGTATAATACGCTCACCCTAAAGTACCACACCCGGAGAGAGAAAATGGCCGCTACAGATATTCCATGCCCATTTTGTGGAGAGATGATCAAATCCACCGCCAAAAAATGTAAGCATTGCGGTGAGTTCCTTGAGGCCGGTTTGACCCGTGAGGCCATCCTGGAAAAAAGTGCCGCGGAACAGGCGGCTCAAGTGGCGGCTCCGACCGCCCCCGTCCCAGTGGCCGCGGTCCCGGTCACGGTCACAACGAAGACGCAAGTGAATGTGACTCCCGCTCCAGCCCCTGCGGCCCCGACGCCTGTCGCTCCTGCACAAGCGACCCCTGCGGCAGAAGCGCCCGCTCCAGCCCCGGTTGTTGCCGCGCCAGTGGCGGCTTCCGCTGTCCAAGCCGCGCAAGCGCCAGTCCCTGCTCCTGTCGCGGCCCCGGTAGCCGAGACGCCTGTTGCGGAGACACCTGCTCCTCCTGTCCCAGCCGCTGAGACTCCGGCTCCCGTTGCTGATGCCGCCGCGCAAGCCCAGGCCAATTTGCTTGCCAGCCTCTACCAACAGATCGAGACTCTGCCCGATTCGGAAGAGAAGAAGAAACTTCTCGAAAATCTTAAAGCGCTTGAAAGCAAGAAGGATGAAGACGATGAATCCGGCGTGGAAGAGATCGTCAAGAACGTGGCCGGACTAATTCCCGATGTGGCCGAGGTCGCCATTAACACCTTGATCAATCCTGCCAGCGGACTGACTTCCCTCGTCCAAAAAGTAGCTGTGCGTATTGCCGAGAGCCAGAAAAAATAAAATAACTTTTTGTTCTAAAAGTCTCCTTCATGGGGACTTTTGTTTTTATAGGAGATCACCATGACCGCGCCCATCCACTTCCAATGGCAGAACGAATTCCTGCTCAAGACCATCTATCCCATGCGGAATGTGAAACTCAGGGACTTCCTCGTTTATTACAAGGAAGCAGACCTGTGGGCTCATTACAAAGACAAGGATATCGCCGCCATTCCAAATGATATTCAGGAATACGAAACGGGGATGAAGAATGCCCGCATGGCGGCATTCAAGAAATACACCGAATTGCGCGCCTACCTCACCACATTGGACGTGCGCGCTTCGTTCGCGAAATACAACCCTATTGACGAAGAGGAACTGGCCGAAATTCACAAGAACCACCAGTTCCTCTCTTCATACTGGCCAAAAGATATTCGCGGTGAGCGCGGCGTCATTCAGATGCGGATCGACTCGTGGTCGAATCACATTGACATCATTAAGGCGTGGCTCAAGTCGCACAGGAAGCGTCTCGAGTGGATGCCCGCCACCGACCCGAATCGCGCGAAAGAAGAGGCGGGGGTGCGGACGAAGGAAACCGTCACCCTGCCGATGGCGCTGGACGAAATGGACAAACTGCGAGAGTTGGACGCGACCTACGACAAGATCGAAGCGCCTAAGTTGGAGTGGATCAAACTCGCTAATGCCGATCCGAACTTCAAAACGACAGAAGAGGAATTCATCGCCAATTACAAACCGCAGGCCGCGACCACTGTTCGCGATATTGCGCGCTTCAAAGCGGAACAATATGCGGACTCGCTGTCGGGGATGGATCAATATCAATTGCTTGCGGAGATTCGAAAAAAGTTCGAGGCCGAACCGAATCGCTTCCCGTATTGGCTGCAATACATGGTTGTCCATTTTTCGGGAATGCGATACGCCAGTGCGCACGGCTCGTGGGCCGACGCCAAAGACCTGCTCGTGGAAATGAGCTTGGGCGGCGTCGCCAAGTTACTGCAAGTGCTCACCGATGCCGACGTGGAAGCGCAATGCAAACAGAAGATCGCCGAGTACGAATCCAAAAGCGGACACAAATTGGCGAGCGCGACTGAGAAGCCCTGGACGGATCGCGTCGCGATGCACCTCCTGAACGCGAAATCGGCTGGGCCAAAAACGCGTCGCAACGGACTCACCGAACTCGTCCTCGACGAGACGCGCTACGATTTTATGTCGCTGACCACTGACGCGGCGTTGGCAAAAATGGAAGCGATGAAGGACTCCTTCCCCTCCTGGGCGTGGAAGCAGATCATCAAACTCACGCCATTGCGCTTGAAATACGTCCAGGATATGGACTGGGAGAAGTTGACTCCCGAAGAGGATGCGGCCCGCAACGCGGAAGAGAACGCGGCGCTGAGCGGCATCATCAACGAGTGGGTCAACAAGCACATCGGTCTCTGGCGCGACGAGCACGGACGCACGCACGAACTGATCGTCTCGCGGGCGGTCTGCAACGAGACCGCCGAACACGTTCAACACATGCGCGGACACCTCCCGCCCGGTGGACTCGCGTACAAGCCCACCTGGTACACCAAGTTCGAACGCGAACGCTCAGACTCGTTCTACATGAAGCCGCAATCCGCCGCGGACTATAAAACGGGCGCGTCCATCCTCTGGTTGCGCTTTGTGGACAATCAACCCAGCGAATGGCAGGTTGCCAAATCCGTGGCGGGCAAGGACGGCGTGGGACTGCTGGCGGACGAACTCTTCAGCAAGAAGGCGAAAAAGGGCAAAAGCGAGGATGCTGCATCCGCTCCGTGGGACTATAAAACGGGCGAGACCGTTACACGCTCCCGCGCCTGGGTGGACGAGAACAAGAAAAAGGTCAGCCAGATGCAATACCTCAGGTGGATTCACGAAGCGACAGTGGTCGAAGTGGTGGAGACGGCGGACGAGACCTACGTTTACACCTTCGAGACCTCTCTCCCCACCGACAATCGCGGCACCTCCTGCGTGGGCATGTTCCGTAACTCCCTGCGTTGGAATCTCTCGGACGGCACCGAGGATGAATACAACCGTTCCTTTGTCGGCTACGTCCCCGAAGCGGAATTGCCGATGGATCACATTAAGTCCATGTTGGATTGGGATCGGATTTTGTTGAAGTAAGGAAAGTTACGTAGTTCGGTAGTTACGTGGTCAGGTAGTTTTGTAGTTCAAGCCCCCGAGAGATGAGAGTCCGCTCAGGGGCTTTTGATTGGGTATCATCTGCTCAGTGTTCGCGAGCGGACAAATCCCAAAGCCCCGCATTACTGGCTTGCCTGCCCATTTATGCGTGACTTGGGGTCTGGGTAAATACCTTGACTTCACGATTGATCTTGGCGCTCAATTCACTTTCGGCAACTTCCAAGTCGTAGCGGACTTGTAAACGAAGCCAGACAGCGGCGCTTGTGCCAAAATAACGAGCAAGACGCATGGCAGTATCAACAGTGACGGAACGCTCGCCATTGACAATCTGGCTGATACGAATCGGGGTAACACCAATGTCATGCGCGAGACGATACTGGCTCAAACCGAGCGGCTTCATAAAATCTTCGAGCAAGATTTCGCCAGGGTGAATAGGGGATAAGGTTTTGTCCATCATTTTTTCTCTCTCATCCGTGGTAATCCACGATTTCAACATCTTTCGCCTTGTTGCCAGACCATTTGAAGCAAATTCGCCATTGGTCATTAATGCGGATACTATGCTGTCCTGCCCTGTCGCCTTTTAGTTTTTCCAGCCGATTTCCAGGGGGCGCAAGTAAATCCTGCAAATCTTCTGCGTCGTCCAGGTAAATCAACTTTCGGCGGGCAGTTCGCTGAATATCTTTCGGGAACTTCTTTGAAACCTGACCCCGAAAGATTTTCTCGGTTTCTTCGGATGCGAAAGATTCAATCATGCGGCGATAATATCACGAAGCGATAATATTTTCAAGGACTCGATTTTGGAATGCCCCCTGCCTCATGGACAGTCCGCGCCATGCCTCGAAGGCTCAACAACCAAGCGTGGACTCCTCGCGAGCAGAGAAAAACTCGATGGCAGCCGTGCCACGCCGCTCCACACATTTCTGGTTGGGGCGGGCTTACAATCCGCCCCATTTTATTTTTTTTCTGTTTTATAATAGTCAATAATTGGAGTGGTTACGATGAAGAAAGAATTCCTACACATCCTTATTTTATTCGGCTTGTTTGCATTTGTCCAACCAGTTCGTGCGGACATTGCTCCACCGCCTGGAGTTGAACTGGAAGGCATCCGTCCTGCTGGTTCAGAAAATACTGAAGTGGAAATGTTATATGAAAGGGTGGAAATGGAATTGGGTTCTTTCTATGACGAAAAATTACTGCCACCCACACAGAATCGCGTGCTTGTAAATGCATATTTCCTGATGGAAAACACAGGTTCGAAAGATGAGAGTATGCAGGTTGTTTTTCCATCTCGAAGTGCGCCCATTTGTCGAAAAGAACTTTCACATGGCGAGAGATATACCGTATATGATATTCTTCAAGAATCTTTTCAGGTAATTGTGGATGGCAATATCGTTCCATTATCCATTGTAAAGTTGCCGTTTGGTGATTGCCAAGATTTCGAATGGATTGCTTTCGATGCCAACTTTCCAGTTGGCAAACAAGTGTTAATCAAAGTTTCTTATGAAATGCAAACTTTTCTTATTGATGTCGCTCAGGAAATAAATTATATTCTTGAAACAGGGTCGGGTTGGAAAGGAACGATTCGCAGAGGATACGTCATTTTGAAATTTCCGTATACTGTTACTTCTGAAAATATTCTTTCGGGGACAACTCGAGGGTATCAAACTCTTTATAACGAGATTTATTGGCCTCTTCAAGATTTGGAACCAACTTCTGCTGACAATGTACACATATATGTTGTCTCTCCAAATACCTGGCTGGATATACAAAGATTGAGAACGCTACTTGAGCGCTCCCCTGAAAACCCCGAAGCATGGCTTGAATTGACAAACAATTACATAGATCTTGGCCTAACGCCCAAAGGTGATCGTATAAAAGATGAGTATTATCTTGGTCTGATCGAACCTGCTTTTCAACAAGCCATTTCATACAACCCCAATAATGCAGAACTTTACGCCCAATATGCTGAATTTATTTTCGAGCGAGAGATTTTTACAAAACCCCAAACGCATGATGTTTCCCGAATCCTTCCATTGGTAAACAAAGCCCTCGCACTGGAACCAGATAATAAAACTGCCAACCGTGTTGCAAACGCATTAATTGGATATGATCCACAATTGACTTTCACCCCTCCTGCAACCATTCCTCCAACATCTACTTTGGCAATAACTTCTACTCCATCCCTTACTCCCACAACAACTATTACACCCAAACCAAGTCAAACGCCTGTTGTCGTTACTGTAGTTCGCACAAAACTCGTCCAGATGCCGACTGCCACGAAAACGCAAAAGGCATTGGAGATTGTTTCAATCACTCCAGATCTAAAATCCCCTGACCTCGAGGAAAAACCAAATTCATCCATAGCCCTTGTTTTTATGGTGGTTTTT
>JAYRVQ010000147.1:0-2562 GCA_041918465.1 Anaerolineales bacterium | reverse complement strand
GTTTTTTGTTGGTGTCTTGCAGGAGTGCCTCGTGGTTTTTTCGCGAGGTGATATCGCGAAAGACCATCATCCGCCCGGTGGTGCGTTTCTTTCCGTCCATCAACGGAGTGATGTTCAAGTCAATGTAACGTGGAATATCCTGTGCGACAACGATCTCCGTGCGGATCGCGGGTTGATTCCAAAACGGGCTGGTGGTTTCCCTCCAGCTGGTTAAAACATCTTTGGCGCGGAAACCCACCGTCCGTTCAGGGACGATGCCCAGAAACTGTCCGGCGGCCTGGTTCATTTCAACGATCCGGTCCTGCAAATCGAGTACCACCACTCCATCCGTCATGCTTTTGATGAGGGTGCTGTGAGCTACTGGGATCAGATCCAGGAATTGGCGCTGGGAGATCGCATAAAAATAAACGATGCCCGAGACAGTGAAGAATAACGGGAATAAATCCAATCCTCGCAGTTGTTCACCCAGGGAACTGAAAGAAAACAACCCGGCAAGCAGAGGCACGAAGGCGCCTTTTAAAATGAGTCCAATCTGACGGCGATGTAAATCCCCATTATGGGATATGGATTGTATTAGAAACCAGATCCCTATCAATATGAGGAGAAACATATAGGCCGAGTCGATAAAATACCATGTGCCCGGTTGCCATTTCAATTCCATCAGTCCGTTTTTGTGCCATAGCTGTGGGGAACTATAGATCAGGTGATGGGAATCGTTGTTCCAGAGCAGGAACAATCCGATCAGCGGTTCGATCAGTAGCACCGACAATATCCACCACTTGACCATGTGTTCATGATACGAGAAGGAGATACAGAATGTGAGAAAACTAGCCGGGACCAGCACCACCCCCAGCGCGGAGAAATCCAGCCAGAACTGTTGCGCTCGCAAGGAGGTGGAAAGCCAGATGGCGGCATTTGACCCCGACCAGATTGACAACCCCAACATGAAAATAAACAACGAAATGGCGCCCGGCGTGTTGCGTCGCAATCCTATTTTGGAGGCAAAACCCGCCGATAGAAAAGCCGCAATCAGGAATGGAACGGAAAAAGGATGAGGTTGCAGGTGCATGGTTCAACGAGATAAAAAAAGTGACTTCCAGAAAGTACTATACACTACATGTACAACGGGTGCAATTAGTCCCGTTGTCAAATCTGAAAGTTTTGGGATGCTTAGGGCAAGCCAGTGGTAACGGGAGTTTCGGTTGGAGTGGGTCCCTCGGTTGGGGCGGGAGGCGGGGTGAGAAAGTCTTCAGTAAACGTGGCGGTTGGAATTACGTCTGGAGCGGGGCGTTCCACTTCCACCCAGATGGACAGCCCGTCGCTCGAAATCTCGATCCACCCATTCACATCGGTGCGCAGGAGAGTGAGTCCTTCCACAGCATCCAGAGTTTCCTGATCGGGCAGGCCGTTAAAGTTATCTGCCGAAACACTCAGCATCACAAGTTGCGGATCGAGAAAACTGATCCACTCTGGAGAGTTGAGTTGTGCGAATCCCGAATCGGCCAGCAGGAGTGCAGTCAACGGAGACAGGGACTCGTCCACCTGGAGTTCGGTCATTGCATCGAAACTCATGCCGACGGGAAGCAGGACGCGGAAACTGCCATATTCCACCAACAGGATGGCGCCGCGCTCGTCAGCCGACAGGACGGTGAGGGAGGCGCCGTCGCCGAGATCAAGCACCTGATTCTTTTCTGCTCGCGTCACGCGGACCTGATGGCTGGTCAGCCAGGCGTTGAGCGTGCGCGCCGGGTAGGAGGCTTCCACGTTCCCAGCCCAGAGGACTTGCGCGGGCGGATAGCGCTCCATCAGGCGCGGCAACGCGTTGACTTGTTGTTCCTGCGTGGACGCTATGATGAGCCAGTCCAGTTTGCGGTTGAAGAGCGGAAGCCGCTGTCCAAGTTGACTGGAAAGTTGCGAGAGACTTTCCCCGCCGTTAATGAGCACGTTATCGCCATTGGGCGTTTGGATGAGGATGGCGTCGGAGGTGCCGACATCGAGGAAGGTGATGTGTAACTTTCCATCGGGCAGGGACAGCACCGCGCGCCAGACGAGGATGGCGAGAAGCGTCAGCGCGGCGAGCGCGGCCCAGACGGGGATTTTGGGGAGACGCGTTTTCAGCGACACGAAAAACTCCTTGAGCGGAATCCACCCGACAGTCAAGCCGAGAAGCGCAACGAACCAGAGGAGGACTCCCCAGAAGGGAAAATCCACTGAAATAGCCGCGCCGGGCAGTCCCGCGAAAAAGTCCACCACACGAATCGTGTATGTGACGAACGGCCAGGCAATGAAGGCGGCCAGTTGTCCGAGTGGACGAAAAATCATGCCGAGGATGTCGGCCAGCCCGCCGAGGATCATCACCGCGGGTTGGGCGGGCAGGATGAACGGGTTGGCAATGAAGGAGACGAGTGAGAGGCGGTTGAAGTGGTAGGCCATGATCGGGAGGGTGGTGACTTGCGCGGCAAGGGTGAGGAGGAAGAAATTGGTGATGAGGGAGGAGGCGCGGGGCACAAATTGTGAATTAGGAATTAGGGATTGTGCGTCTGTTTGTGTACCTGTGTACGT
>JAYRVQ010000146.1:0-3580 GCA_041918465.1 Anaerolineales bacterium | reverse complement strand
GTGATGAGTATCTCACCGGGGCGGGCCTGGTCTTCGCCGAGTTTGCTGGCGGTGTTGACCGTGTCGCCGAAGTAATCGGGGCCGCCAATGAGCAGGACATCGCCATAGTCAATGCCGATGGCAACGCGGATGTCGAACTGGTCAGCGGTGTAGATGTTGATCTCATCGAAGGCGTGATTGAGCGCGATGGCGGCCTGCACGGCGGCGAGGACAGAATCAAACATGGCGAAGCAATTGTCGGCTTCGAACTTCACCACTTCGCCGCCCGCTTTTTCAACGATGGGCTGGGTGATGAGTTGCATGCGCCGCACCATGGAGAGGTAATGCACGATGCCGTATTTTTGCGTGAGCAGGGAAAAGCCCGAAAGGTCGAGCACGAGCACGGCTTTGACCGCGCCGAATTCCTTCCACAACCGGGCTTCGATGGTCAGGCGTGCGGCGGCATCTTTTTCCAGCGCGTAATCCAGGAGCATATCTTCGAAGCGTTTGTCCATGAATAAATCCTTTCACGATTCCGATAAATGCAGGCGACGGAACGCCCACGCGCCGACCGCCAGCAGAAGCCAGAACGTGATTGCGCGATAAGCCAGTGTGACGACCACCGCCGCTTCATACGGGACCCTGAGGCTGGTCAGCGTTAAAGGCATGAGTCCTTCAACGACGCCGATCCCGTTGGGTGTGGGCGAGATGATGAGGAACAGGTAGCCGATGGCCCAGCCCGCAATGATTGTCCCCGCGGAGAAGGGGACATCGAACGAGAGGAACGCGCAGAGCAGGATCCCGATCAGCAATGTTCTGTTGAGCAGTGCGTGGAGCAGGGGACGGAGCAGGCGACGGGCGGAATGCTCGGGCAAGTCGGCGAGTCCTTCGGCGACTTCAGCGGCAAAAGCGTGAGCGCGTTCCTCGCTCAGATAATCACGGTGTAGGAACAGGCGCAGAATTCGGTTGGTGGCGTGTGCGATGCGCGCCAATACATTTCCAAGCGCGTCAGCGGAGCGATAGCCGAGATAAAGCAGGAAGGTGAAGATACAGGCAATCGCCAGGAGGAGAAGCGAAGCGGAGATTTCACCCGCGTTCAGGTCATTACGGCGGATGAGAACGATCCAGCCGAGGCCAAGAACGAGGAGGAACGCGGCCTGGTCCACCAAAAGAAAGAGCGCGCCTGCCAGCGTCGCCTTGCCGGGCGGATGTCCGCGACGGCGCGCGTCATTCGCGAAGACGGCGATGCCGCTCATCCCTGCTGTCGGCGCGACGATGTTGATGAAATTAGAGGCGGCCGCCACCAGGGTCAGGCGGTCGCGGCTTTCTTCGATCCCCAGGAGATGATAAATGGATTTGTAGGTCAGCCCAACATTCACCATCCACAGAGCTTCCAGCGCGATTGCCAAAACCATGTATCGGAGATGGGCCTTCTGGAGGGTGGCGAGTGTGGTTTCCAGTTCCCCGAAACTGAGCGCCACAATCCCCACGCCAAGGAACAGGAAAATCACAACGATGAATTTTTTCATTGAGTGGGATTATACCCATAATAAAGAGACCAGGTTTTTCCGAAAACCTGGTCTCTGATTGGTTGGTCTGCTAATCTCTGCGCCGTCCACCCATGCCGCTTACAAGCATAACGTAGTACAGCAATTGCAAAACGGCAGTGATGAGTCCTGCCACGTAGGTCAACGCGGCGGCGTTGAGCACGTTGTTCACACCGCGGACTTCTTCATCCGTTTGGATGATTCCACTTTCCACGAGCAGACGTTTCGCCCGCGAAGAGGCATTGAACTCCACCGGCAACGTGGCGAGGGCAAAGACCGCGCCCGCCGAGAAGGCGAGCACGCCCAGCCAGGCAACGTTTATTCCCCAGGCAAAATGCATCGAGTTCAAGAAAATCCCGCCGATAATGAGTATCCAGCCGAGATTGGAGCCGATGTTTACCGCGGGGACGAGCGCGGAGCGGAATTTCATCGGCAGATAGCCTTCGCTATCCTGCATGGCGTGACCGAGTTCGTGCGCGGCAATCGCCACCGCCGCCACCGAGGGGACGCTCGCCACGCCGGGCGAGAGGCGCAGGGTCTTGTCGCGCGGATCATAGTGATCGGAGAGATTCCCACCGATGCCGAGAACACGCACATCGCGCAGACCGTCCGCGCCTTCGATGCCAGAGTAGACCGAGCGCGAGATCAACTCTTGCGCGGCCTGGGCGCCGGTGAGTCCGCTTTGAGCGCGCACCTTGCTCCATTTGTTATAGGCGGCTTTCACATACCACGAGGTCAACGCCATCAACAAGAAGGCGGGTGCCATGTAACATAAATAGGTTGGGTCGAAGAGCATGTGTTCCTCCGTTCAATTACGGGACCGGGGTGACTGTCGGCATCGAGGTCGGGATCGGGGTCCCCGCGAGAAGCGCCATCAGGGTTTCGATGGCCGCGTCCAGTTGTGGGTCGAGGTCGTTATTGTAGTCCTCCTCGGTCATGATCACATACACATCCGGGTTCAGGCCGAGTTCGTGGATGGTGCGTCCGCTGGGAGTCAGCCATTTGGCAATCGTGACGCGCACCGCACCCTGGTTGTTGGACAACTCGTTCCAGGTCTGGACTGATCCTTTGCCGTACGAGACAACGCCAATGAGCGTCGCGCGGTCGAGGTCCTGCAACGCGCCCGCCACAATCTCGGACGCCGAAGCGGAGCCCTCGTTGATCAACACTACCATCGGGATGTCGGTCGCGAGGCCATCGCCGAGGGATGTGTATGTCTGTTTTTCGCCCGTGCCGTATTGTTCGATCAGCACCACTTCATCTTTTGGCAGGAACTGTGACGAAACTTCCACCGCGGTCTGCAGGTAGCCGCCGCCGTTATTGCGCAGGTCAAGGATTAAACCCTTGGGGTTTTGCGCCATCAGTGTTTCAAGAGTGGATAATAACTCGGGTGTGGTTTTATCGCCGAAGGTGGTGACTTGAACGTAAGCGATATCATTCTCGAGCATTTTACCTTCCGCGCTTTTGATGGTGATCTTGGCACGCGTGATCTTAACATCGAATGGGACGTCATCGCCGCGGCGAATCGTCAACGTGACGACCGATCCCGCGGGACCGAGCACTTGTTTGCGGACGAGTTCCGCATTGATGCCAGTCATATCTTTTCCGTCGATGGCGATGATTTTGTCCCCGCTTCGCAATCCCGCGGCTTCGGCAGGTGAACCTGAGATGGGACTGATGACTGTTAAATATTCCCCGGTGGTGTCTACATAGGCGCCGATGCCTTCATATTCACCGGAAAGGGATTCGTTAGCCTGCTGGAATTCATCAGGATCCATGTAAGAGGTGTGCTGGTCGCCAAGGGAATCTAACATGCCGCTAATGGCGCCGCGCATGAGAGCCGCGTCATCTACTGGCTGGTCTACATATTGTTCATGGACCAGGTTCCACGTCTCCCAGAAAGGCTGGAAGAGGGTTTGCAGTTCATTGGGCGTGGCTCCCTGCTGTTCGGACGAGGGCGAACTGATGGGCGGCACGTAGTTCGTCGGGCTGTTGTCCCCGCTGAAAGGGAGGAAGTGACCGACCAGAAACCCGCCAGAGAACGCGCCAGCCAG
>JAYRVQ010000145.1:0-2628 GCA_041918465.1 Anaerolineales bacterium | reverse complement strand
GCACAAGTTCCCTGGTTGATGGTGGCAAAAACGAAGGAAGCGCCCGCGGGCAACGTGTCATTCAAAACTACGTTCTCCGCTGCGTCCGGGCCGTTATTGGTCACGACGACCGTGTAAGTCACCTGTTGTCCTTCCGTAACCGGATCGACATTGTCACTCTTGATTACGGACAGATCCGCCTGTAGGGGATTATTCTGGGCGAATACCGCGCCTTCTCCCTGTACAAACTGCGCAACAGCCAGCAGAAAAACGATAGCCGCAATACGCACTATGAAATTAGCGATGTTTTTTGTAGAACGATTTTTTTCAAACATTGGGTTCTCCTCATGTCGTGAAGATTTAATAGGTTTGTAGGCGCGGAACGTGATGCCCTGCGTGCCGAAATCCAACGCGTTCGAAGGGTCGGACGTGTCCCGCGACCGTTGTACTTGTGGAAGGTTTTGATGGTGTGTCATGTGTCTCTCCTTTGGCTTGAAACAGACGACGGGTAAATTTTGCGAGCGCCTCCTTTCCAGAGTTTACGTGCCTTCAAACAGGATTGCCCAACATTCATCGTTTCCCGCTAGAAGAGTCAATCCTTCTCGGATTGGCTTTTCACATGGAACGGCTTCGACCGCCTGCGCAACTTCCGCCGCGGCGGGCGAAAAGTACGCGACCCACTCGCAATGCAGACTCCCCTCCTCATGCCGCGTGAAGACCGCCATCGCCGCAGGCCTGCCCGCGGACTCGAACAACGGCTGAAAGAGCCGCTTGATTTCTTCGGAGGGGACGTCCGCCCACATCCCGTCGCCGAGGGGTTTGGAATACCAGTTCATGTCTTCTGCAGTCTCGGACGAGTCGCCAGATTCTCCTTGCCGAATTTTCGAATCAAGAAGATCGCAATCGCCCACGGCAGGACGCCGTACAACGTCTGGGCGGTCATGTTGCCCGATGACAGCACGAGATACGACTGCACCGCGTTGCCCCAGCCGTGCAGAAGGATCATCAGCCACACGCTTTCGGTGTTGTTGTAGAGCCACGTATTGACAATCGTCCAGCCGACAATGCCGAGCGTCAAACCAATTAACGAGGCGATCATCGGCGCGACGCCCGCGGCGAGATTGTAATAGATGATGAATGGAAAATGCCACACGCCCCACAGGATACCCAAAATCCAACTAGCTTTTTCAGCGGTGTAGCGGCTTTGCAAACGCGGCAGGGCGAAGCCGCGCCAGCCCGGCTCCTCGGCGATGCCCGTGAAAACCAGCATGTAAAAGAAGAACGGCAGGAATGAGCCGATGGGCAGTTTCGCGGCGTAGTCCATTTTGCCGCCCGTGGACAGCAGGCCGAATCCGAGGCTGACCAACGCCAGCGCCAGCGGAATCCCGAACGCGGCGAGATACCACTTCGCTTCCACCTTCCACCGGGCGGATCGGCGCCACAGATCTTTCACTCCCTGCGCGCCTTCGACGACGCGCGTGACGATCAGCGCGGCGAACAACGGTCCCGCGCCGAGCGTGAACAGGATGTAGACCATTGCCTGCGCGGAGTCCAGGCGTCCGCCCAGCAGGTCGAGGAAATACTGGAAGTCGGTCTCGTTGCTGAGCGACATGCCCTGCGCGGGTGCGAGGAAGATCGCCGCCAGTTGCAAGGTCCACGTGATGGCGTAGGCGAGGACGAAGAACGAGGCGAGCGGGGATTGTTTGATGAGTTTCATTGTTGTCCTTCGATGAAATCATTATTATTTTACGAGCCGTTCGATCTGCGGCAAATGCGTCAACTCGTGGGACGCGAAATAACTGGCTTGCTGTTTGATGGATACAACCCCAAACTCTTCGTGGCGTCCCGTGCGCCACCAATCGGCGAGGGGAATGGTTTCGAGTTTGGCGATCACTTCGCGGCGCGTGGATAGATACGTCTCGAAAATCTCGCGCGTGGAGGGCGGACGTTCGCTCTCGTCCTTCGCCCACGTCCAGACTTGTTTCATCTCCAGCACGGGATTTTTCTCCTTGAGGAACAGGTCAATGCGGAAATCAAGCACACCCTGCGCGTCGCGCAAATGCGAGATGACGTTGCGGATCGCCCAGCCGCCGTCGGGGGCGGGACGTGTCAGCGCTTCTTCGCTCAAACCTTCGATCAGCGCGGCAACTTCGAGCGGAGTCTGGCGCAGTTGTTCCAACGCTTCGGCGGGGTCGAGCGCTTCGAGCCAATAAACAGGCGGGAACCATTGGAACGTTCCGCCCCACGCGCCGCAGGTGGGGCATTTTTCGGGAGCGTTGACGAGAGCCAAATGTCCGCAGGTGCGGCAGACGTACGGGTGTGGAGTCTGCTCGATGAGCGGAACCCGCCCCGAGGTCAGGGCTGAGGCGCCCGCGCGGAAGGCGGACTGCAGGTCGGCGTCGTTCAGTGAAGCGGCGATGCGTTCGATGTCGGCGGCGAGAGTCTCTTTATCGTTGGACAGGTTCAATTCCCACGCGGCGCGGCGGGAGATTGAGTCGGCTGCGGCGCGGGCGATCTTGGCGATGTTGTATTGCCCTTCGCTCTCCAGCCGCAGGGCGAGGGAGAGAAGTTGTACGAGGGTGGCTGTCCAGTGTGAAGTTTGCATGTTGATTCCTTTCATGTCATCCCCGCGACTCGCTTCACCGCAAG
>JAYRVQ010000144.1:0-2759 GCA_041918465.1 Anaerolineales bacterium | reverse complement strand
GCAACCTGTCCGGGCACGGTCAGGAAGATGCCAATTACATAAATGACAACGTGCAGGGGAATGAGCAGGAGCGCACTGACCAATGGCTGGCGGAACAGGCCATAAGTGAACGTGCGGAAACGCTGACGCATATGCGCCGCAAATAGTGCGGCCAGAAGCGCCAGGTCGAGGATGCTGAAGATGGTATGCGTGTCCCACGCGCCGCGCAGGAGACCGGAAAGCACACCCAGCGCGGCCGCGCCAAACGGTCCGAGCGGGCCGGCGGCCAGCATCCACGGCAGGGCGGAGAAGATCATCATGGCCGGGGGAAGCGGCTCGGCCGGGACGCCCGGCGGCGGGAGCGCCGATTCGGACGGCAGGCGAACACCAATAGCCAGGTTTGTTATCAGGGTAAGTAGAATCAGGGCAACAAAAATCCCCCAAGCGCGAGCCTTAATAGGTGGCTGGAACGTGCGCCAGCGATAGAGAGCGTAACTGGTCAGCCCCAGGAACAGGAACCAGACCAGCCAGCCCAACGCGGAAGGCGCAGGCATGTAAAAGGTACCACCCAAAAGTGTGCCGATGAATTCCATGGCAAATTATCACCACGATTATAGCCGTAAAATGGAGAGCGGGCGGCCTTACGGGTTCATTTCAAAAAAGCATGGGGGGTTGGCGTTCCTGCACGGAGAAAACACGGGGCTTTTCGTGTTTTGGCGTCACTTTTGGATAGATTCAGGCTCTACCTGTCTATACATTCCCTGATATTCTGGCGGCAGGAGACTGGCGAGGGTGCGCATGATCTGGTCGGTGCCGTTTTTTAGGTCGGCGCGGCGGTTGCCGGTTTTGACGAGGCGGAAGGGCTGTCCAACGGTCATACTGACGGGGTGACGCGGCCAGCATACCAATCCGCGATAGATGCGGGGATTTTCCGTCCCGGTGACCGCGATTGGAACGATGGGAACGTCTGCGCGCAAGGCAAGGAAGGCCGCGCCATCCAATCCCTGCTCGAGGCCGCCAACCACACTCTCACGTCCCTCGGGAGCGATGGTCACAAAACGTTCGCGGCGGAGAGACTCGAGCGCGCAGTTGAGCGCGCGGCGGTCCGGCTGGCCGCGATGCAGCCAGATGACGCCGTACATCTCCGCCACGACTCTCAGCGCGGGAATATCGTACAGGTTGCTGGCCCCCAGCAGGTCGATTTCCTGCGTGTTGAGTTTCGATAGAATCACAACAATATCTGCATCACCGAGATGATTGAGCACGATCAACGCAGGACCTCGCGCGGGAAAATTCTCCAAACCGCGCACGGTCAGACGAAGGCGGGTAACCACAAGCAGGCGTTCCAGCCATTGCAGAGCGCGGCGCGACAGTTTCCGCCGCCAGTTATATTCAGGCAGGCGCGTCAGTTCCGGGCGGAATTTTTCCGCAACAGGTTTAGGAGGAAGCGATGGCGGATTCTGCATAGACCCCTCGATATTCCCCGGGCAACAACCCGGCAATGTGACTCATTACCAGGTCTGCGTTGCGCTGGCGGGCCGCGTGCCGCGCCGCCCCTTTTTCTTCGATGGGCGGCAGGAGGATCGGTTTTCCAATTCGCATTTCAAGATTCGGTTTTTCGCCGCGGCGGGCGCGCTGCCAGAAATCGTCGGTGGTTCCAACAAGAGCCACAGGCATGACGGGCACGCGTGTCGCATCGACAATATAGCCAATGCCCGGCATGGCGCGGCGCATGGCAGTCACGTGCGAGCGTCCTCCCTCGGGTGCGATCATCAACGGACAACCCGCCCGAATTACCTGCACCGTCCAATCCAGCAGGGCGCGGTCATATTCACCGCGATGCACGGGCGTCACGCCATATAACTTGAGCAACTTTCCCTGCCCGGGCTTGGCGAACACATCCGACGCGCCGATGATTTCCAAAGTCTCCGGCCAAAAAGAAGCCGCGAAGGGCGGGTCAAAGATCGAAACATGATTGATGGCCGCCACGTACGGTTTGCCAAATGGCACGTTTTCGCGCCCTGTGATTTTCACATGTCCCAAAATGTGGAACAGGCCGCGGAAAGCCCCCCGCAGGATCGGCCGGCTGATCTGGAATCGGAGGGGGACGCGGTACTCAGCCATTGCAAAGTTCCCGGATGCGCGCAAAAACCTCATCGGCAGACAACTTGTCCGAATCAAGAATAACCGCATCCTCCGCGGGACGCAGGGGAGCAACCGCGCGGGTCGAGTCGATTCGGTCTCTTTCGCGGACCTGCGAGAGGATCTCGTTAAAATCGGCTGGCTCGCCCCTCGCAACAATCTCGCTAAATCGTCGGCGGGCGCGCTCCTCAGCGGAGGCGTCGAGATAAATTTTCAGGTCCGCTTCGGGCAGGACAACAGTGCCAATATCGCGTCCGACCATGACCACGCGGCCGCGCTGTCCGATGCGACGTTGTTGCCGGCTCAAAGCGCGGCGCACACCCGCGTAAGCCGAGACGACTGAGACGTTCGCGTCCACTTCGGGACGACGTGTCTCCCAGGTGATATCCTGCCCGTCGACAAGCACATCGCAAGCGCGTCCATCGGACCTCGAGGCGGGCGCGACATCAATGGGCGTTTCCTCCGCGAGACGCGTCACCGCCTCCTCATCGCGGACTTCCACGCCGCGCTGGAGCGCGATCCACGTGATGGCGCGGTACATCACACCCGTGTCGAAAAAGAGATACCCGAGATGTTCGGCGAGACGTTTTCCAATGGTGGATTTTCCGGAAGCGGCGGGACCGTCAATGGCAATGATG
>JAYRVQ010000143.1:0-7020 GCA_041918465.1 Anaerolineales bacterium | reverse complement strand
GCTCGAACACTGGCACGGCGGCACGATGACGCGCAACTCCTCCCTGAACGAGGCTTACCCCGAAGCGCGCGTCGAAATCCATCCCGCCGACGCGGAGATTCACAGCATCAGAGACGGCGACCCCGTCATGGTCCAGAGCAGACGCGGGATGGTCGTCCTGCGCGCCACCGTCACCGAGAAGACGACCGTCGGCGTGGTCTTTATCCCGTTCCACTTCGCCGAAGCCGCCGCGAATTTGTTGACGAACGACGCCCTTGACCCGCAGGCGAAGATCCCCGAGTTCAAGGCTTGCGCGGTGCAGGTCTTTCCCGCGAGGGAGGGTGAGTTGCCAAATCCTGATGTGGAAGCGAGGAGGGGGAGGTATTAGTGGGAGTCTTCCCGATTCCCAAACGATTGACTCAAATCCGTGAACAGCGTCTCGGACTTGTAATTTCGGTCTGTGACACGTGACAGTCGTTTAACCGTGCTTCGCGTCACCAGCGGCACAGCAGGGCGCCCGTAGAAATGTTTGTAATACAAAACGTTCGCGCCTTTTTCGTCTACTGCCCAATTCAAGCGGATGTAGCGCGAGGCATCCAGCGGACGCGTGTAGCCGCGCAACACTTTCTGCTGGTGGATGCTGATGTAATGCTCAAAGTAGGTCATCACCAGCTCGCGCAGGGATTTGTGGACGGGTTCGCGGAATCCCAGGTTGACGTAGTTTGACTTTGCCAGCGCGCCCCAGCGTCCCTCGATTTGATATAGCGCGAGAACGTGGTCGTCGTCTTCACCGGGATACGGCACAATGTCAATGAGAAGCGGTTTGAATCCGATGCGCCAGAGGCAGAGCGCGGCCAGGAATCCTCCGTCGAGACAGTGACTCTGGTTATCCAACATCACGTTCAAGGGTGAGCGGTCGCGTTCTTCGCCGATGTAGGGCATCGAGTCGAGATAGGTCTGGATGGCGAAAGGAGAATCCAAACGGGCGAGTTTATTGCGGAGATTTTTGGGAAGACGGGCTTCGAAGTCGTCCAGGAATGTCATGATATGTGTCCTTGCCGGTAAGTATACTTTCTTTCAAATGCAATGGTGAGTGCGCTATAATTCGATTTAACGGAGACATACGCGTGATAAAAATTTTACAAATTATTGACTTGCTCCATTGGGGCGGCGCCCAGAAGATGCAGATTTTCCTGGCAGACCAGTTGGCTGCACACAATGTAGAGTTGACTGTTGTCAGTTTGAATCCATCGATGGGCTCGCCTGTGCCGGAATTGTTACGTCAACGCGGCGTTCGCGTGGTCTTTTTCCCGTTTCCAAAATTCTTTTCGTTTCGCTCTTTTTTGGGGCTTTTTGATTTTGTTCGCCGCGAAAAGTTTGCTTTGATTCATGCCCATTTAACATATTCCAACATATTGGGCACGATGATTGGGTGGATGACGGGCACGCCGGTCATCGCCTCTTTGCGGACCGCCGGATACGACTCGCGTTATCACCGTCCACTTAGGCAGTTTAGCGAGACGATGGTGGTAAAACATGGCGCCCAGCGGATCATGGCAAACGGACAAATTGTGGCGGAACTGGGGCGTAAACGATTTGCGCCGCGAAATATTGACATCATCCCGAATGCCATTACGCTCCCGCCTTCCATTTCTGCAGAAACGCGAGCCGCCTTGCGCACACAACTGACGGGAGATGCCACCCGCCCGCTGGTTGTTTCTGTGGGCAGGCTGGACCTCCCGAAGGGTTTTCCGGATCTGATAGACGCATTTGATATTGTCCGAAGATCTCATCCGCACGCGGCCTTGATTCTCGCTGGCGACGGCCCTCTGCGGGATGAATTGGATCGACAGGTTGTGAAACTCGGATTGGAAAATCATGTTTATCTGTTGGGTCAGCGTGATGATGTGGTCTCCCTGCTGGCGGCCAGCGATATTTATGTTACTTCCTCCCATTGGGAAGGCTTGCCCGTCTCTGTGCTCGAAGCGATGGCCGCGGGCTTGCCTGTAGTTGCCACTGCCGTTGGCGAACTCCCTTTCATGGTTGTCCGGCAGGTTGGATCGCTGGTTCCACCCAGCCAACCCGAAAGACTGGCGGTGGAAATCGGCAACCTGCTCCTTAATCCGGGACGCATGGAAAGCATGGGAATGGCCGCGCGGGAACATGTGCGGCAGAACTACAGCCCTGAGACGTGGGTTCGTCGGTTGTTGACACTTTATGCCAGTGTGTATCCGCCTGCCGCCGCATTATTGGAATACAATCAGGCATCCAAGGAATTTTGATTGAATTATGACCACGTTACTTAACCTGTTTCGTGATCAGGTCGAAAATCATCCACGTCAGCCTGCCGTGGAATTCGACGGGCGGGTGCTGACCTACTTGGAACTCGATCAGCGTTCCAATCAGATCGCGCGTCATCTTTTGCGGCATGGCCTGCTTCCCGAAACGCGCGTTGCCCTTTGCGTGGATCGCTCCATCGAAATGATCGCGGGGATTTTGGGAATCTTGAAGGCAGGCGGCGCGTACATTCCGCTGGACCCTGCCTATCCTGCAGAGCGGCAGGCGTTCATGCTCTCCGATTCGGGCGCTCCGATCCTGCTGACACAAGAATCGCATTCCAAAAAATTCCCATTCCATGCCGGTAAAATCATCAGTCTTGATTCGGGCTGGGAAGAGATCGCGCGCGAAAGGGACACCGATCCCGAAATCAAAGTGGAAGCGCATAATCTGGCTTATATCATTTACACATCGGGTTCCACAGGACAACCCAAGGGAGTGATGGTGGAGCATGGCGGCTGGACGAATTACTGCCGATCAGCGCGGGCCGCCTACGGACTTGGATTAGGTGAACGTGTTCTGCAATTCTCCTCGCTAAGTTGGGACACCAGCGCGGAAGAAATTTTTCCGGCCCTGACCAGTGGCGCCACCCTCGTCCTCCGCACGGCGGATATGATCGATTCGCTCCAGCGTTTTTGGAAGTATTGCGCGGACTGGCGGATCAGCGTCCTTGTCCTGCCGACCGCCTTCTGGCATGAACTGGCTGGATATCTCTCGCTTCAAACCGGACCCTGGCCTGATTCCCTGCGAGTAGTTGTTGTCGGCGGCGAACGCGCTCTACCGGCAATCCTGCGCAAATGGCTTGAGATCGTCCCGCGGCGCGTCCAACTCTTCAATACCTACGGGCAGACAGAATGTACCGCGGTCACCACGTATTGCCTGCTTGAGCATGGAAATTATGAGATCGTTCCCATCGGGCGCGCGGTCGAGAATGTGGTCTTGCAGATTCTGGATGAGAATCAAAGACCTGCCGCGCAGGGGGAATTGTACGTTGGCGGCGCAGGGCTTTGCCGCGGCTACTTGAATCGCCCTGACTTGAACGAAGAAAAATTCGTTACGATTGACAAGGTGCGTTATTATCGAACAGGCGATCTTGTCCGCTGGAACGCGGAGGGTTTGCTGGAATATCTTGGCCGCGCAGATGCGCAATTAAAGATTCGCGGCGTTCGCATTGAGCCGGGCGAAGTGGAAGCCGCACTTGTCCAGCATCCCGATATCGCGCTGGCCGCGGTGGCGGGACATCCATTGGACGCGCCGCGTACGCTGGTGGCCTACGTTGTCCCGCGCGACCCTGTCAGCGAGGTGCCGCGGGAACTACGGAAGTGGTTAAGCGCCCGTTTACCGGAAGCATTCCTCCCGTCCGAGTATGTGGCGCTCGAGTCCCTGCCTCTTACGCCGAATGGCAAGTTGGACCGTCAAGCCCTGCCCGCGCCGGCGGATATCCGGGGGGTGGAAGTCTCTGTTGATGATCTGCCGCACGATCCACTGGAGAAACGTCTGCTCACTCTCTGGCGACAATTATTGAAGCGTAAGGATGTCGGCGTTCACGACAATTTTTTTGAGAAGGGTGGGGATTCGCTTCTGGTCTTGTTAATGGTGACGCAATTGGAAAACGAGTTGCACCAGACCCTGCCGCTGGCGATCATCTTTCACGCGCCGACCATTGTAGAACTGGCGGTGATCCTGCGCGACCGCGGCTGGCACCCGAAGTGGTCCTCACTGGTGCCGATTAAGACGCGCGGTTCCAAGCCGCCTCTGTTTTGTGTCCACGCGGATGGCGGTACATTTTTCTACACGCGTTTTGCGCCGGGACTTTCTCCCGACCAGCCTTTTTACGGTTTGCAGGCACGCGGCCTGGACGGACACTCGGAACCGTTCACGCGTATCGAGGATATGGCCGCGCATTATATCCAGGAGATACGCTCCGTCCAGCCGCATGGGCCGTATTATCTGGGCGGTTTTTCAGTGGGCGGAATCATCATTTTTGAGATGGCGCAACAACTGCTGGTGCAGGGCGAGCGGGTTGCCATGTTGGCTTTTCTGGATGCCCCCGCGCCCGATTATCCTGAATATGTCAGCATGTCTTGGTTAACGCGCAAGGCGAGAAACTTTTTGCAGATGGAAGAAGACGAACGTTGGGACCGAGTCGCCCGTCGACTTGGCCAGCGTTTCCGCAATATGTTGACTGGCATCAGCTTGAAGTTACATCTGTATCTCAAACGGACGCTAACGCCTGAGTTGCGCATCTTCCGCGTGCGACGGTTGAATCAGTCCATGGGCGATTCTTATCGCCCGAACCCATACCCAGGTTCCGCCCACGTTTTTCACGCCACACAACAACCGCTCAATATTGTGGAAGATCGTACGCTTGGCTGGGGAAAGTATGTTCGCGGGAGGATCCACTGTGAAGAAGTTCCTGGCGACCACGAATCGATCTTCCAGTTGCCAAACGTGATCACCCTCGCAGAAACCCTGCAGAAGCGATTGGATGAAATTACCGATCCTGCGGCTAATCTGTAGCCGCGGGTTTGGGGACAAATCTTTCCCGTTTGCCCAGGCGGAGATGCAGGGCATAGTAACTGAGCGCCGAGAGAGCACACAGCACACCGCCCATATACCATAGCAGGTTTGGGTTGAAATTATCGAGGATGTAACCCGCCAAACCGAGGCTGACAACGGAAGGGATCGCCCACGAGAGGCCGAAGACCGCCATATAACGGCCGCGCATGTCTTCGGGCGCGAAGTTGGCGGCTAATCCCTGGCTGACCGGCACAACGATCATCTCGCCGATGGTGATGACAACAATGGCCGCGGCAAACAGCCAGTAGGTCGCGACGAAGCCGAACATGGCGAAGCCGATCATGTAGAAGAGCGTGCCGAAAGCCATCATCAGGAAGGGCGCCTTGCCGCGTAGCCAGCGGCTGACAAAGAATTGGAAGATCACGACGGTGATGGCGCTGGCGGTCATCAGGAAGCCGTAGCCCTGTGGGTTGATGTTGTGTACGTCGCGCAGGTAGACCGAGAGCGTCCCGTACATCTGCTGGTAGACGGCCAGCATAAGCATGGTGGCAACAATGAAGGCGACGAATGCCATATCTCGCAGGACGGTGCCATAGCCTAGGACGGTTTTCCAAATGGATTCGGGTTTCGCCTGTAGTGCGCCCGCCTCCACCTTGACATCGGGCTTGGTCTCGGGCAACAGGCGGAAGACCAACGCCGCGACGATGCAACTGATGATGGCGTCTATCACGAAAAGGGAGAAGAAATTGGATTTAGCCAACAGGCCGCCAATAGTGGGACCGATGATCCAGGCGAAGTTGCCGACCACGCGCAGGATGCCAAAGCCCTCCTGCCGCTTTTCCTCTGGGAGAATATCGGCGATCATCGCGTTGTGAGCGGGGCCAGACATGTGTCCGATTAACCCGACAACGATAACCAGCGGGATCATCCAAATGATCTTATTCACGAGGCCAAAAGTGAGCGTGCTGAGTGCGCTGAAGACCAATCCGAAGAGGATGAGATTCCTGCGCCCGAAGCGGTCGGTGAGCGCGCCTCCGATAATGCCGCCGAATAAACCAAACAGGGACATCAGCCCAAGCAGGAAGCCTGCTTCAGTCATGCCGACGTTGAATTTCTGAGTGATGTAGAGGGCGAAGAACGGGAAGAGCATTGTCCCGCCGACGCCGTCAATGAAACTGACGCCGACCACGATCCAGAACAGGCGCGGATAATCCTGGTAGAGTTTTCTGAGGGAATCTCTGAACGCGATTAGCTTGTTGAATAGGAAATTTCGAATATTGTGTAGTTTTGTTAGCATGGCTTTATTGTACCTTTGGAAGGGGGGACTTTACAACTCTGCATCGTGCTCTCTCCGCAGAAAAAGAAGCGTCCCCCGTTCCGAGTGGAACGAGGGACGCTGTGATGCGACGTGTGATTTGCGTTACGCGTGTTCGACGCGGGGTTTGGCGATGTTGACCTTGAGCGCGTTGTCGGCCAGGGAATAGGCGTTGAACATGCTGATGGCTTTATCTGCTTCCGCCTGGTTGGGCATGGACACAAAAGCGAAGCCCTTCGATTTGCCGGTACCTTTGTCGGTGGCGACTTCCACCGAGGTGACCGTTCCGGCGGTTGCGAACAGGGCGTTGATTTCATCCTGTGTGGTGGACTTGTTCAGGTTTCCTACGTAAATTCGAATATCCATTTTATTGCTTCCTTCTCCGGCACGGCCGGAAATAAAATGACCGCCAGCCCTTTAACGGGGTCGGCGGCCAAGGTGATCCAGTTATTACGTATTCAGTGTAACACAGGTTTTGTTTGTAGACGCGGCAATAATTTTTTATTTGACATCCTCTCCCTCTTCTGCTAAACTAGAAGTTGTCAGACAACTAGACTAATCGCTAACGGCAAAAAGCTAATGACCACACTTCTCATCAAAAACGCATATGTTGTCACGATGGATGACCACCAGCGGGAAATTCCCGAGGGTGGTCTTTTTATTCGCGACGGGATCATCGAGCATGTAGGGCAAGCTGCCAATTTGCCCACCACCGCCGACGAAATTCTCGATCTCAAAGGCCACGTGCTTCTCCCCGGCCTCGTCAACACCCATCACCACTTCTACCAGACCCTCACGCGCGCCGTCCCCGCCGCGCAGGATGCCAACCTCTTCAACTGGCTCAAGACGCTTTATCCCATCTGGGCGCG
>JAYRVQ010000142.1:0-5941 GCA_041918465.1 Anaerolineales bacterium | reverse complement strand
GCGGCGGCAATGGAGAGGGCCGCGACCTGTCCGCGCAGATCACCGAGGATGCGATTGCGTTCACCTTCGACCTCGGACAGCGCGGCGTCGCGCGCCTTGGCGGCTTCGGCGTCGGCGGCGACTTTCACTTCCCTGGCGGCGACGGTGGCGCGCTCGGTGGCTTCACGGACAACTTTGCCCGCTTCAGCCTGCGCGTCGGCGAGCACTTTGGCGGCTTCCTTTTCAGCGTTGGCGCGCGCTTCGGATGCCACGCGGGCATCTTCCAGTCCCTGAGCAATGTTCTGGCGGCGCTTCTCCAACAGACCCATGATGGGTTTGTAGACCCAAACGCGCAGGATAACGAACAAAATCAAAAAGTTGAAAATCTGGAGCAGAAGGTAGCCCAGATTAAGACCGAGTTTTTCCAAGGTGTCCTCCTCTGTTATTCAGACTAGAAAACGAACAGGATGAGGAGCGCAACCACCAGACAATAGATGGCGACGGCTTCAGCAAAGGCGATGCCGAGGATCATGTTGGTCTGGATGGTGCCCGTGGCATCGGGATTGCGTCCCATGGCCTGCACCGCGCCGCTGGTGACGATGCCAATGCCCGCGCCCGCGCCAATGGCTCCGATCATGGCCAGGCCCGCGCCAATGAGTTTTCCGAGAATGGTAGCAGCTTCTAATTCCATTGTATTTCTCCGTTTCAGGTTTCGGGCGGTAGAACCGCCACTTAAGATGGTGTTTTTACCCGGGCTGGAAAACAGTCCGCCCGAAATTTACGCGTGCGCTTCTTCGTGATGTTCGCCGTGACCCTGCGTAGCTTGCGACATGAAGGTCATGGTCAGCATACCGAAGACGATGGCTTGAATCAGGCCAACAAAGAACTCCAGCATGAGGAAGCCGACCTGGAAAAATCCCATTCCACCGCCTCCAAGCAAAGAGCCAATAACGAACAACAGTACCGATCCTGCAAAGATGTTGCCAAATAGACGGAAGGCAAACGAGAGCACTTTCGAGAATTCAGAAATCAATTCAAGCAGACCCACGCCAAAGTCAATCACGCCAAAAATGGGTTTGCTGAAAAAGGTTTTGGTGTTCCAAAACTTGGTGAGGTAACTCATTCCCTGCGCTTTGAATCCCGCCACCTGCACCATGACCACCGCGATCAAAGCCAGCGCCACGGTGAAGTTCAAGTCGGTGGAGAGGACGCGCACAAACGGGATCAGTCCAAACGTCTCCGCGCCTTCGGCGGCGTGTGCTTCCTCGGCTCCGGTTTCGGACTTTACAATAGTCTCAGCAAAGCCCAGATCCTGCACGGCATAACCATGCTCGGAATGATGAAGAATGCCGATAGAGTCCACACCGGGGATGAGTTCCGTCCAGTTGACAACCAGTACCAGCAAAGTGATGGTGGCAAACCAGGGGAAGATGAACTTCGTCCATTTGCCAGCCGTTCCCTCGGTAAGATTGTAGAGGGCTTCGAGCAAGGCTTCCATCGCGGCGGACATTCCCCTAAGCACCAACGATCCGCTTTTGATGGCGCGATACACGCCAAAGCCGATGAGTAGGAGAATTACATCGGCAATCAGCATCGCCACCATGGTATTGGTGAACTGGAAATCCTGACCTGCAACTTTGAATAACGTACCGCTCAACGGTTCAGCAGGTAGTTGCACATGCGGCTGAATGGGCGGATAAAAACCCGCGGCATACCCGCCCAGGATAATGAACAGCAGGACGAACCAGCGGTTCACACCCCAGCGCCACCAGCCTTTCTTTTCTTGTTTATCGCTCACGATCCAAATCCTCCTGAGGGGTGGGGGTCTTTTTATCATCAGGCTTGATGCGGCGTGTCGCCCACATCACCACCTTGTACATCAACACAAGCGAGACTGGCACGCTGACAACCAACAACAGGATGGTAAATGTTGGTTTGGTGTCGAAAATTTTATCCAGCCAGAGACCGCCAAACAAAGCCACCGCGATGATGAACAGGGTGAGAAAACCAACCTGCCCAAACACGCCAACGATCGTTAAATTCAACGCGTATCGGCCATCTTTTTTCTGGTCGCCTTGCTGTGTCATGGTTGCGGATTATATCACAAGGAAAACGGCTAGAATAAATTCAGCGCGCCCACCGCGGACAGGTCGAACCACGGGGCAAAAATTGTACCGATCAGGATGACGCCCAGCGCGAGCACCATCAACGCGATGGCGGATGGACGCGCGATCGGCAGGGTCACATTCTCGGTCGCTTCATCGCGGTACAAATAAACATGCTTCAGCACGATCAGGTAGTAGTAGACGCCCACGATGGAATTGAGGATGCCGACCACCGCCAACCAGACGAGATTGACTTTGACCGCCGCCGCAAACACCAGGACCTTCGCGATGAATCCGCCAAACGGAGGCATGCCCGCCAGGGACAGGAACGCGACCAGCATCGCGAACGCCAGCCACGGATGTCGGCGGCTGAGACCGTTGTAGGAAACGATCTCGTCCGAGCCAACGACGCGACCGTACGCCATCACAATACCGAAGGCCAGCAGGTTGGTCAGGATGTAGGCAACAAGGTAAAAGACCACGCTGGTCACGCCCAATTCGGAGAGCGAGGCCTCGCTGTTGTAGATGGCGGCAACGCCAACCATGATGTATCCTGCGTGCGCGATGGACGAGTAGGCCAACATACGCTTGATGTTTTTCTGCGCCAACGCCAGCAGGTTGCCGAGGGTCATGGTCACCGCGGAGAGGACGGCGAAGATGACAGACCAATCGTATGCTAGTTCATCACCTTGGAAGGCGGTTACAAACAATCTTACAAGAACAGCAAAACCCGCGGCCTTCGAGACCGTGGACAGGAATCCCGTCACGGGGGTGGGCGCGCCCTCGTACACATCTGGCGCCCAGAAATGGAACGGAACCACCGAGACCTTGAAACCGAGTCCCACAATGAGGAGGAAGGCTACGCCAATGAAAAGTTCCTCTGAAAGAGCATTTTTCAGGGCATAGATGTCGGTTGTGCCCGTGAAGCCGTAGAGCAGGGAGAAGCCGTAGAGCATCACGGTGGAGGTCAACGCGCCGAAGAGCAGGTACTTGAAGCCCGCTTCGGTGGATTTATCGTCCGAGCGGAGGAAACCAGCCAGAACGTAAAGCGGAATCGAGGTAGTCTCGATGGCGAGGTAGAGCATGACGAGGTTGGCGGAAGCCGCCATCAGGTTCATGCCAAGGAGCGAGGCGAGAAGCAGAACGTAGACTTCACCGCGCCGATTCAGTTTGTCCACATCCATCAGGAAGAGCGCGGTCGCCGCGCCGCCGACGAGGAAGGCCATCTTGAAGAAGAAACCCAATCCGTCAAAGCGGAGCATCCCGCCGAGAACGGAGGTGGGATCGGAAGGCCGTCCGAATAACAGAGACAGGACAACGGTCAGGATGAGACCGCCTGCCGTCAACCAGCCGAGGCTACGTCGGTCTTCTAGCTTCCAGAACGGCTCGACGATCAGGATGATGATCCCGATGGCGAGAATGAGAATCTCGGGGAGAATGGGGATGATATTCACTTATGCACCTCCCAGAAGGTGGAGGATGTGGTCAACGCCTGTTTGCACCATCGGCACCATGATGGACGGGAAGAGGCCGATGCCGACCATGAAGAGGCAGAGGGTGACGATGGCGATCTTATCGAGGGCAGTCAGCGGACTGATGTGCCCGTGGAATTTTTCGGGCATGTCGCCAAAGAAGACCATGCGGATGTTACGCATGATGTACGCGGCGGTGATGACGATGGAGATGGAGGCGATGACCGCCACCAGCCATTGCGCCTTCCATACGCCCATGAAGATGGGGAACTCGGCCACGAAGCCAGAGAAGCCAGGCATGCCCATCGAGACCAGGCCGCCGATGATGAAGCCGATGGAGGCAAAGGGCAGGATTTTTCCCATGCCGCCGAGTTCGGGGATTTCGCGCGTGTGCGCTCGATCATAGACCATGCCTGTCACAGCAAAGAAGAGAGCCGTCATCACGCCGTGCGAGAACATCTGCACACCCGCGCCGAGGAGACCTTGATAATTGAGCGTCGAGACACCGAGCATCACCAATCCCATGTGCGAGACGGAGGAGAAACCGATCATGTATTTCAGGTCGGTCTGGACGAAGGCAATGTACGCTCCGTAGACAACCGCGACGCCCGCGCAGATCATGATGAGCCATGACCAGTATTGTGCACCTTGTGGAAGAAGCATGACGCCGACGCGTAGGGCGGCGAACGCGCCCAGCTTCATCAGCACGCCCGCGTGGAACATGGAGACGGCGGTCGGCGCGGCAACGTGACCGTCAGGCGACCAGTTGTGGAAGGGCCAAATGCCACCCAAAACCGCGAAGCCAAAGAAGACGGGCAGGAACCACGCGATTTGGAAATCAGCGGGGAAGTTAGCTGTCTCGAGCAGGCGCATGTCGAAGGAGTCGAATCCCGCTTTGTAGTACATGGCCAGCGCACCAACGAGGGAGACCACGGAACCGATGAACAAGTAGAGCGTCAGTTTCATGGCCGCGTATTCGCGAGTCTTGACCCAGCCCCAGATGACAATCAGCAGGTACATCGGGAAGACAGCGATCTCGTAGAAGAAGAACAGCATGAACAGATCGAGCGAGGCAAAGACACCGAACACACCCGAGGCCAGGATGAACAGGAAGGCGAAGAATTCGCGGGGACGATCCTGGATGCCTGTCGGCGCGTGAGGGTCGTCAATGCCCCACGAGATGAGCACACCCGTGAACATGACGATGCCCGTCAGCAGGACGAGCGGGGCGCTGATACCGTCCACGCCAAAGATGAGTTTCATATCCAACGCGGGGAGCCAGTTGTATTCTTCGACAAATTGATAGCCCGTCAATCCGTTGACCAGATAGGTCACGTACATCCAGATCGAAAGGATGAGGGCAAAGGTGGCCGCGGCCAGCGCGAGGGTGCGGGTTTCATTCCGCTTTTCGGCGGGCATGAGCAGGATCAGTACCGCCGCCACCATGGGAGTAAAAACAATTACACTGAGAACTGGAAAGTTCATATAGTCTCCTGGTCTTCTAGTCGCCTGGTCTTCTAGTCCGCCAATCTCCTGACCGCCTTCTGACGGACCAGCAGACTAGCAGACTAGCGGACTAGCAGACTAAAACAACATCATCATCGCTTTGTTGATGACATCCAAAATCTACGCGGGGTAGACACCGATGATGAGAATGAGCGCCATCAGCGGGACCATGACAAGAATCTCGCGCGTGTTGATCTCGGTCAGTTTGTGTTCGCCATGCGCCCAATGTTCGTTCATGGGACCGTGCAGGACGCTCTTGATTCCCTTCAGGATGTAGGCACCCGTGAAGAGCAGTCCGAGCATGGCAATCGCAGTGTAGACCGTCAAAATCGGCCAGGAGCCTCGGACAACGAGAAACTCGGAAATGAAGCCATTGAGTCCGGGCAGGCCGAGGGACGCCATCGAAGTGAAGATCAGGATGCCGCCGTAGACAGGGACGAGCGGGAAGAGTCCGCCGAACTTGCTGAGGTCGCGCGTGTGCGTCCGCTCGTAGATGACGCCGACGAGGAAGAACATGCCCGCCGCTGAGAGTCCGTGATTGAACATCTGGAGCACCGCGCCGTTGAGGGCTATCGTCGCGTCGAGCGTGCCAGACGCCTTGGCGGCCGCGGCGATACCGAGCAGGACAAACCCCATGTGATTCACGGACGAGTACGCGACCAGCCGTTTGAAGTCGGTCTGCCCGTAGGAGGCAAACGCGCCAAAGACGATTGCCGCGACCGCGAGGAATGCCAGCGCGCCCGCGTAGAAATTGGCCTGTTCGGGATAGAGCGGCAGGACGAGGCGTAGAAAGCCGTACGCGCCGAGTTTCAACAGAACACCCGCCAGGATCATTGAGCCCGCGGTTGGGGCTTCAGTGTGCGCGTCAGGGAGCCAGGT
>JAYRVQ010000141.1:0-2402 GCA_041918465.1 Anaerolineales bacterium | reverse complement strand
GGCACGCAGGTGAAGGCGCACATCGAGCGGCGCTTTGGGATGCCGTGGCCTGAGTCGGTGACGGGGAAACTGCGCGAGCAGATTCAAGTCATCCGCGCTTTTTGGGATTGCTTCCAAAACGGGACGAAACTTAATTTCCGCGGTGAGTATTACAAGATCACGTTGATGTCCCCATTCTTTAATCCAGGCTCTATTCAGAACCCGAATATTCCAATTTATATCGCTGGCGTAAATACTCATCTTGCAAAACTCGCGGGTGAACTCTGCGAGGGATTTCACGCGCACCCGTTCCACAGTCCGCGCTATTTGCGGGAGGTGATTCAGCCCGCAATCGAGGAAGGCGCGAAAAAAGCGGAAAGCGGAAAACAAAAAACAAAAATCTCAGTCACCGCATTCGTCGCGACCTCCCCCGAGGAGGAAGCCTTTGCACGCATGCAGATTTCGTTCTACGCGTCCACTCCATCCTACCGCGCCGTCATGGACTTGCATGGCTGGGGCGAGACAGCCGAGAAGTTATCAGGCTTCGCGGCAAAAGGAGAGTGGGCTGAGATGCCGATGCTCATCACCGACGAGATGCTGGGCGAGTTTTGCCTGATGACCACTACCGAAAAAATGGCCGCAGATTTGAAGACGCGCTACAACGGTCTCGCGGACCGACTGACGTTATACACTCCCTTCGTCCCCGGCGAGAAAGATGATTGGTGGAAGGCCTTGGCGGAAGCGTTCAAGTAGCGTCAACTCCCTGAAAACAAGGATGCCGACTTTTGGTATCGCCGCAGTTAACCGTGGATTCCTCAATAACACAAAAACTCAGCCACAAATTTCACGGATTTTCACAGATTGAATTCAAAAATCCGTGATAATCTGTGCTAATCCGTGGCAAAAGACTTTATCGCGTTTAGATGCAGTACTACCACTCCTTGAATTAACAAAGAGTTGGTCTCATCCTCCGCTAATTTCCTCAATTTAAATCAGGATATAATGAGCGCGCCTAACGGCGCGTTTCGTTTTGTTATTGGAGAAAAATGGAAAATACGTCTGCACTTGCTGGTTTAATTTTCTTTATCGCCTTCGCGGGGATGATCCTCGTTCATGAAATCGGTCATTTCCTCGCGGCGCGATGGCTTGGAATCGAAGTTGAAGAGTTCGGATTCGGCATCCCGCCGAAGATGCTCACCCTCTTCCGTTGGAAGGAGACCGAATTCACGCTCAACTGGCTTCCCCTCGGTGGCTTCGTCCGTCCGAAAGGGGAGAACGATCCCAACGTCCAGGGCGGACTCGCCGCCGCGTCGCCGTGGAAGCGGCTGGGGGTCCTGTTTGCGGGTCCCATCATGAACCTGTTGGCGGGCTTCCTCGTCTTCCTCTTCCTCGTCCGCGTGGACGGATATCACAACCTGAACCGCGTCCAGCTGGCCGAGATCGCGCCGAACTCGCCAGCCGAATCAGCGGGGATGCAGGTTGGGGATGTGGTGATGCAGGCCGCAGGTCAGGCGGTCACCGATTTCAATTCCCTGAGCACCATCATTAATTCGCACCTCGGCCAGCCCGTGGAGTTTGTGCTCCAGCGCGGCGAGGAGACGCTCACCGTCACGGCCACGCCGCGCAGTCAGCCGCCCGAAGGTCAGGGCGCGGTCGGCATTCGCATGAGCGAACTTGTCGTGCCTGTGAAGACCTGGGGCGACACGTTCCGCTACGCCGCGACCAGCGTCTACGACCAGGTGCGCGCCCTGTTCCTGTTGCCGGCCAAGTTGTTGCGCGGCACGCTGGCTCCCGAAGAGGGGCGCTTCATCGGTTTGAAAGGTATCTACGATATTTTCAATTTGTCTGTCAGCGCCGACGTGCAAAGCCGCGAACCGCTTTCACCCACCGAAGCACAGCCAACGTACAGCACGCTCTACCTCATCGCGATGCTCTCCATTTCCATTGGCCTCTTCAATCTCTTCCCATTCCCCGCGCTCGACGGCGGGCGGATCATCTTTGTTGTTCCTGAACTGCTCACACGCCGCCGCGTCCCCCATCAGTTCGAAAACGCCATCCACGCCGCGGGCATGATTTTCCTGCTCCTGCTCATGGTCTACATCAACGTGATGGACTTTGTCAACCCGATCGTGCTTCCCACCCCATGACCAAAACCACTTTTCAATCTGTGATCGACGCCCTGCTCGACGCGGGCAGGCCCTTCCCAAAAAAATATCTCTCCCTTTTTTCGGACATTGACCCCGCCTCGCTCCGACTTTTGCTGGACGCCTGGCCCCGCATCACTCTGACCCGCAAGCGGACCCTGCTCGAGGAACTGGACAACCTGCTCGAAGAGGATACCATCGTCTCCTTCAACGATTTCGCGCGTGCCCTGCTCACTGATCCCGACGCGCCCGTCCGCGCGCGAGCCATGCGCCTGCTGG
>JAYRVQ010000140.1:0-2997 GCA_041918465.1 Anaerolineales bacterium | reverse complement strand
TCTGTCCCGGTGCGACACTGGTCGGGAGTTTGGCCGAGGTCGGCCCCGCAAATTTCTCACCGCTGACGTATACCAGGCTGTAGTCTGTGGTCCACGTGCAGGTACCAATATTTTTCAATCGCCAGGTCTTTTTGAAAGTGGTGCCCGGCGCAAAGACCGATCCATCCGGGACGGTCACATCCGCAACAAACTGTGCGGCATCACAATAGGTTGCCGCGGCAACAGACTGTATACCAGCGCCTGCCAATGGCACAAACGAAAACAGCAGGGCAATCAGCACGGCCGCCGAAGCAAGAGCAAGTCGGGATTTCATCGCATCCTCCATTTCAAGTCAGAAAGCCTCTTGAATAACGAAAAACTCAAGCGAATCGTTCCAAAAACTCGATTGTTCATAAGTATATCCTTAGTCATGTGATAGTTCAATACACCGAAATAACCAAAACAGGGTCAAGGAGGCCGCGCGCTCGGCGTATAATCGCCTTATGGCACGCACCATCCTGCACCTTGACCTGGATGCCTTCTTCTGCGCGGTCGAAGAGACGCGCGATGTATCCCTGCGCGGCAAACCCTTCGCGGTGGGCGGCCAGCCAAACGAACGCGGCGTAGTCTCCTCGTGCTCGTACGCGGCGCGGGCGATGGGCGTGCGTAGTGCCATGCCCACATCACGCGCGTTGCGTCTCTGCCCAAATCTCATCATCGTCTCCTCGCGCCATCGCCTCTACAGCGAATTCTCCAAACAGGTGATGGAGAAACTCGGGCGACTGACTCCCCTGCTCGAACAGATTTCCATAGACGAGGCATTCCTCGACATCACAGACTTACCTGACCCTCCCGAGCGCCTCGCGCGTGGACTTCAGGCTGGCATCCGCGACGAACTGGGTTTACCCAGCTCGATCGGGATTGCGTCCAACAAACTCGTGGCGAAGATCGCGACCGAGGTCGGGAAGAAAGCCGCCAAAGGTGGAGCGCCTCCCTTCGCGCTGACAATTGTCCCTGCGGGCGAGGAAGCCGCGTTCCTCGCGCCCCTGCCCGCGGACATGCTCTGGGGCGTGGGGCCGAAGACATCCGCTCGTCTCGCGGAACTCGGCATCCACACCATCGGTGACATTGCGCGCTGGCCTGAATCGCAGTTGACGAGTCTCTTCGGCGAGCATGGACGCGATCTCTCCCGTCACGCGCGCGGCGTGGACGAGCGCCCCATCGTCACAGAGTACGAGACGAAATCCATCAGCCAGGAGACAACCTTTGTCCGCGATGTCAGCGATGACAAGATATTGGCAAAAACTTTGCGCGAACAATCGGCAAGTGTGGCGCGACAACTGCGAAAAGAGAACCTGGCAGGCAGAACGATAAAGTTGAAACTCCGCTGGCCCGATTTCACCACATTGACGCGGCAGGCTACTTTGAACAGCCCAACAGATATGGAAGATGAAATTGCCAAGACCGTGTTGATGTTGTTGAAAAATGTCCGCAAGGCAAATCAGGCTGTGCGCTTGATCGGCGTCGGCGTCACGGGGCTGGGACAGCCGATCCGTCAATTGGGATTGTGGGATTTAGATTCGGAGAAGATGCGCAAGTTGCAAGAGGCTGTGGATATGTTGCAGGAAAAGTACGGATCGAAAGTGATTCAAAAAGGAGTCTGAATGAAAACACTCGATTTAAAAAAAGACCTGAAGGCTTTCTACCAGCCGTCCGCGAAGAAGCCAGAGATCGTCACCGTGCCGCGCTGGCAATTCGCGATGATTGACGGCAAGATCGAAAAAGGGAGCGAGCCTGGAAAATCACCTGCGTTCCAGGAGGCAACGATGGCATTATACGGAATCGCGTACACGCTCAAATTCACGTTGAAGAAACGCAAAACGAACGCGGTGGATTATCCCGTGATGGCGCTGGAGGGACTGTGGGGAGTGACCGATGGCAAGTTTGACATCACCATAAAAGACAACTGGAATTACACGCTGATGATCCTGCAACCTGAAGTCATTACGCCTGAAATCTTCGCGGAGGGACTGGAACAAGTTCGCAAGAAACGCGGCGACTCTCCTGCCCTATCCAAATTGCGATTGGGATATTTTGAAGAGGGTCTCGCCGTTCAAATGATGCACATCGGCCCATACGCCACCGAACCCGCCACGCTGAAAGCCATGCTCGATTTCGCGGCGGAACAGGGCTATCGCGACCTCGTTGGCCCGAACGGGAAGCATCACGAAATCTATCTCGGCGACCCGCGCAAGGCAGACCCGTCCAAGTTGAAGACGGTGTTGCGGCATCCGATTCAGAAGATCTAACCGCAAAGCACGCAAAGACCGCGAAGAAAGAAAATACTTTGCACTCTTCGCGAACTTAGCGGTAAGAAAACCCGCAACTTTTCCCGATCCTCCTGCGTATGTCTTCTCAGAAAACACAAAGGAGTATCGAATGAACAACGAAATCAAAACCCTCACCCGCAGTCTCACCGACCGCATGATCGCAGGCGTGTGCGGCGGCCTCGCCCAGTACATGGGCATGGACCCCACCGTCGTACGCCTCATCTTCGTCCTGCTCTTCTTCGTCACCGGCCCCGGCGTTCTGCTGGCCTACTTCATCATGATGCTGATCGTCCCCGAAGAAAAAGTACAGGCATAACGAAAGAGACGGCCATCTGGCCGTCTCTTTTTAGAAGTGCAACGTGTAAATCACAAGGTCATCGCCCGTTTTATAGAAGTCACGGATGACCGCCTCTTTTTCATACCCGACCGACACATAGAACGTACGCGTGGATTCGTACTTGTCAAGCCCCGACGTTTCCACGACGATCAACCGTCCGCCTCTTTTCTGGACCTCGGACTCGGTCGTGCGCATCAGGGCTTTCCCTGCCCCCAGCCTCCGCGCAGACGGGTCCACCGCGATCCAGTACAGGTCGTACGTCCCATCCGTCAGGCCGCGTTCGCCAAAACAGGTGTACCCGATCACCCGTCCCGCGTGATGCGCAACGAGGAAGTTGTACCCGCCGTCGTC
>JAYRVQ010000139.1:0-3287 GCA_041918465.1 Anaerolineales bacterium | reverse complement strand
AGCAGGGCGGCGTCAATGGAGCCGCCGTCATGTCCGAGCGGGGGCGCGGTGCATTGCATCAGCGAGAGGACGGGGCGTTTGCGGAGGTTCTCTTTTCCGCCAACGATCAGCGCGGCCATCTCGATGGCGGCTTTGGCTTCGCGCTCGTTGTAAATGGACTCGGTTTGGACGTGCTTGGTGGAATTTTCCCAGATGGTCTTGATTTCGTGCAGGCCGCGCGTTTCGGCGGGTTTATCCTGCGCGGAGACGGGGACCCAGTGGAAGGCCACCTCCTCGGTGGCATCGGCGATGCGCGAGATGTCGCGCACGTCGCTCAGTTGGGACACGCGACGCTGTCCCGTTTCGATGTCGATCACTTCCACGCCACAGCCGTCCGTGCCCGCGAAGACGTGGTTACCATCCAGGGGCAGATCTTGCTGAGGATCGCGCGCCGCGAGATGGTAGGCAGGCGGCGCTTTTTTGAGCGCGTCTTCGATGATGTGCGGTTTGACTTTGACAATTTTCTTTTTGTGGTCAACCGTCGCGCCGTTGGCCGCCCAAATTTCCAGCGCTCGCATGGACGGGAATCGCACACCAATGTTTTCGATGATATGCAACGTCGCGTCGTGAATCTTCTTCACTTCCTGCGGCGTCAAAATTTCCAACTTCAGTTTCGGGTTGGTGATGGATTTGATGTTTTTGGTCATGGAAAATCTTTCTTAGAAAAACCTTCTTAACCACAAAGGGTCACGAAGGAAAATCTTTCTTAAACGCAAAGGAGCACGAGGGGGATTTCATCATTGCGAGGAGGGCGGTTGTCCCGACGACCCTGGCACCGCCCGCCAGGGCAGGTGAGCAATCTCCGCGCAGTGAAGGGGATTGCTTCGCAACGAACGCTCGCAATGACGGGCGAGGCAACATGAATGTTGCGGTACTACTTTACTCCACGCCCATCAACTGCTTGGCGACTGCAACCGCGCCGATGGCATCTTCGGAGTAGCCGTCGGCTTCGATCTTCTGCACCCACTCGCGGGTGACGGGCGCGCCGCCGACCATGACCTTGATCTTGCGACGCAGGCCGCGCGCGTCCAACTTCTCGATGACTTCCTTCTGGCGGATCATCGTGGTGGTGAGGAGCGCAGAGAGGCCGATGATATCAGCGTCCATTTCAAGCGCCCTCTCGATGATTTTATCGGACGGGTTGTCCACGCCCATATCCACCACGGTGAAGCCCGAAGCGCCGAGCATGGTGGAGACGAGCGACTTGCCGATCTCGTGGATGTCGCCTTCGACGGTGGCCATGACCACTTTGCCGAGGGTCTTGCGCTCTGAGCCGCGTTTGGCGAGTTCTGGTTCGAGGGTGGCGACGGCGGCTTTCATCGCTTCACCTGCCATAACGAGTTCGGGCAGGAAGGCATCGCCTGCCGCGAACGCGTCGCCCACGGTGTTGACGCCGACGACAAAACCGTCGGTGATGGCTTTCAGCGGGTCCATCCCCTCGGCGATGGCTTGTTGAGCCAGTTGCGCCGAGACGTCTGAGTCGCCGTCAATGATGGATTGAGCCATTTGTTTCAAAAGTTCTTCGGACATGTTTGCTCCTTGTTGGTTGGAAGGTTGAAAGTTGCAGGTTGAAGGGTGGTCTCGATACGGTCGAAAAGGGCACTCGGCCTACTCGACCACCGATACGAATTGCTGTTCCTTTTGGCGAATGAGTTCACGGGGAATTCCCAAATAGGTTTCGAGGTCCTTTCCGAGGGAGAGGATGTGTGTCAGCGCGGCGCGGGAGGCCGCTTGGGGGTCGCGGGATGCGATGGCGTCCAGGATGGCGCGGTGTTCTTCCTGTTCGCGGCGCAGGCTTTCGGCGAGCGCTTCAGGGTGGCGGAACATGGCTTCGTAGAGCATCCAGTCGGGGAATTTGGCGGCGACGATTCCGTAGAGACGCGTCAGCAGGGGACTTCCGCTCATGGTGACGACCGCGGCGTGAAATTGACGGGACAACTCGCGCAGGCGAGACATGTCCTCGAGGCGGACCAGTTTGAGGGTCCCAACGAGGAGGCGCTTCAATTCCTGGACCTGGGGCTGTGTCGCTGTTTCAGTGGCCATTCTCGCGGCGGACGGTTCGAGCAAAATCCGCAGGCCGTAGGCATCCAGCATCTCGTCATGGGTAAGTTCGAGTACGCGCACGCCGCGGTAGGGGACGCGTTCCGCCAGTCCCGCGGCAACCAGTTGATCGAGTGCCTCGCGGACGGGAGTCATGCTGACGCCGAGTTGGGAGGCCACCTCCTCCTGCCTGAGCCATTCGCCGGGGCGGACTTCGCCCGCGATGACGCGTTTGTGGAGGATGTCGAAGACTTCATCCCGGAGGGAGCGGCGCGGCAGGGTATCTGTGAGTACCATATTGTATATTATATATAATGTTAGGGCAGGTTGGCAAGTGACGGATGTCAGGGCGCTGTAACAACTTCTCCATGGTTCAATTCGGCGATTCCTAATCGTGAATGGCGGGAGCGGCGTCACGATGAATGTCATATTGAAAGTGCGGACATTCGTCTATTGATTTTGCTCGGGGATTATTGTATGCTGGACACAGTATCATTGAAATGGGGGAAACTGCCCCCAGAGGAGAAAACCCATGAACCGCAAATTGAATATCCCGAACATTCTCTTTTCCATCCTGATTGGCCTGACGATGATTCTTTCTGCGACCAATCCGGTGAGTGTATATGCCTCCACGCCTGCGGCGCAGGGAGATGGGATTCGGCGTAGCACGCATCCGCAGACAGGAAAGTTAACCTTTCTCGGTGCAGACGCGGCCCATCCAATCCGCGTAGAATCGGCACTGCGTCAGGGTCTTGCTCCCGAAGCACGCGGGAACTCGATTCTGGATGTGCATGGCCCGGAGTTTGGGATTCAAGATGCGGCGCGCGAATTGACACTAATGAAGTCCTCCAACATGGAAGGGCGGGACATGGTTCGGTATCAGCAGGTTTACAACAAGATTCCTGTGATGGCGGGCGAGTTGATTGTGAACATGAAATCTGATGGGGGCCTGCTCTCTATCAGCGGTGAGGTTTCTCCCAACTTGAAGGTGGACACGCAACCGAAAGTGAATGCGGAGATGGCAAGCCAGATGGCATTACGGGTCATTGCCAAAGAATACGATCTGAAAACAACTGAGTTGACGGTGAGCAAACCTGAATTGTGGATCTTCGATGAGCGTCTGATTCAGGACAATGCCACCCAACCCGCGCATCTGGTTTGGAGAATGGATGTGACGGCCGCTACTGCGCCGGTGCGCGAGTTGGTGT
>JAYRVQ010000138.1:0-3357 GCA_041918465.1 Anaerolineales bacterium | reverse complement strand
CCTGATTCAACACCCACAGCAAACTCACCGCGCTCAGGAAGCGAAACGCGTAGGCGCTGACATGATACGGAAGCGGATCGTCGCCAAATAACTCGTAGGCGGGAGCCAGCACATACGCCCGCATGGGACGGTCGCGTTCGTAGGCGGGGGCGAAGTAATCTGCGCCTTGCACGTGCGCGCCATACATCAGGTACCAGTCATCGTTGGCGTAGGTGAAGCGTCCGATGAACGGGAGATACGTCAGCGCGGAGACGATGAGCAGGAGCAAATAAGGCAACCAGCGTTTCATTTTCGTCCCATCAGGAAATCGCAGATGGCGAAGTCGAGTTCCTCGTCAATATCCCAGGCTTCGTCCGCGGGAATCTCGAACATGAGCGGACTGTCCCCGATGCGGTGGCGCTTGCGGACGAGGTTCTCGCGCGTGAAAATGTAGAGGCAGGAATTCTCCTCGTAAACGGGAGGCAGGTCTTGCGTCTGGATCAGTTCGAGCGGATTGTGGTTGACGGCGCGGCCGTCTTTGTCGTAGAGACGGGTCTGGAGGCGGGTGACGGAGAAGAGGGAATCGTGTTTGGGGTAATTGGTAAACAGGGATTGGATGGCGCGTGAGATGGAGGCAGAAGTGAGCAGGGGATTGGTGCTGTGCGTCTGGAGGTAGAAATCCGAATCCACTTGCGCCGTGTCGTGGAGCAGGATGTCGTTCATGGGGACGTTGTCGGCGCGGAGATGCTCAGGGCGGGGAATCAACTTCACGGTCGGGAAGAGGCGGCGCACGCCGTCCATCACAGGCTCGGAGTCGGTGTCCACCATCACCGTCTCGATCTCTGGGACGGCGAGCAGGGTCTCGAGGATGTGGTGAAAAAGCGGCTTGCCCGCCAGCGGACGGTAATTTTTGCCAGGCACGCGCTGGCTGTGATGGCGCATGGGAACGAGAGCGGCAAGACGCGTCATGGCATCACCTGGCTGTGATGGCGTACTTCGACGATGCTCAGCACAAGCATGGGAACGAGGGCGGCGAGTTTCATGGGGTGATTATACCGAATTGGCCGCCGAAAAGGAGATGGTCACTTTGTGCGTGACCATCTCCTTGTAAACGATATTACGATGGGATTTTGTCCTTTTCAAGAAAATAGCGTTTTTGAAAAGCGTATGAACTGAGAATAAGACTTGTCACTGAGCCAACAATGGAATACCACGATATGGAATAACCATAGATTGTCGCCTGCCAATCCATATCACAGGCCACTTCATTGGGAGTAAAGAATAAGGAAGACAGAACAACTAGTAAAAGCAAAGCAAAAACCAATAAGACTGCAAGCACCTTTCTGGCTTTCGTAGGGCCATACACAAAACAATAGGAAATCCACAAATAAGTTGGGAACCTGCGAATCATCCTAATCCAAAAATCGGCATAAAGCCAATCAGGTGGAAACGCAAGAACTTGCACAGGGCAATATACTCCCAAAGAACTTAAGAGCTTATCCCAAGGTATTGTCAGATAAATCGTTTTTCCTGTAGGATCTTGAATAGTTGCAAAGAGGAATGCCCATGGAATTAATAACCCCACCAGCCCGAAAATAATTGCAAAAATCATTGCTGTTCCCGTTCGAAGCGGAATGGACAGGAGCATTTTCTGGAAAAATGATTTCATAAAAACCTCCCGATGTGAATCATTGCCTGACTAACTTTTATTCTTTTTCGTTTTTGGCTTCGCTTCCGCAACCTGTCTCTTTGACTCGCGCACTGCGTAAATCGCTCCGATTTCCTTCCGCGCGGGACCGAGATAATCTGCAATGCTGATCTCGTCGTTGATTCCGCACTTGTCGGGATTCCAGATAATCATGGTACGGCTTTGGCTGATCTCGAACTTCTGGCGGTCTTCCGCCGAAGCGTTGTAGACGGTTGGAATCCATTTCAATGGAATGGACAGGATGCGCTTGTCGGTCAACTCGACGTGGATGTATTTATCGTCAATCCTTACCGTGCGGATCGTCGCCTCTTTGGGAAAAGTATATTCGTCAACGGAGTATTGAATCTTGTACCGTTTTACCTGTACGGCTTCATCCAATTGCTTTACGTTTGTATTCATGCCATTCCTCCAGCAGGTAATCCAAATCCTGCTCGATGAGTTTCAAGGCCTTCTTCAACTCGTGATTCCGCAAAGTTTTACCTGTGCGAGCAACTTCAATTTTCGGTTCCAACCAGATTTTCGGGTCATTATGATCGTCCTGTGAACTTTTTCCGACATGGACACTGGCGCGATTTTCGTACAAGGCATCGTAACTGTGAAACCAGACAATTAAATCGCCTGCTTCGAGGACTTTCGGACTCATCATAGGCAGTCATTATAGCAGGAAACAAAATTCACTCTCTGGCGATAATCGAATCAGGTACAATTCGCTCACCCATGCTCGAAAAACTCCTCTTCCTCCTCTGGCTCCTCGCGTGGACTATCGGCGGCCTCCTCCTCGCCTCCTCCGCCTTCCGCCTCTCGCGTCGACTCATCCTCGGCGTCGGCCTGACCCTCGGCGCGGTGACGCAAGTCTGGTTCGCCAATCTCCTCGGATTCTTTCTCCCCGCGCCCGTCGCGTTTTGGGGTGGCGCGCTCCTCACCCTCGCGCTGGGACTGGCCTTCTCCTGGCCGTTCCGCCTCGACAAACTCCGCCAACTTCTCCCCGCTTCCTGGGGACAAATCCTCGCGCTTCTCTTCCTCACCTACCTCTTCACCGCCATCGGCCGCGGCCTGCTCCTCTTTGAAGATTACCAAAACCTGCCCACCATCTCGCTCATGGCCCGCGGCGACATCCCCCCTACCTTCGCCCTCGATCCAAACGTCCGCTTCGGCTACCACTACCTCATGCTCCTCTTCGCCGCGCAGATCACGCTCCTCGGCGACATCGTCCCGTGGAACGCGCTCGACTTCACCCGCGGCCTTTTCTTCGCGCTGACTCTCCTCCTCACCTATCTCTGGGTCGCGCGCATGACTCGCTCACGTCTCGCCGCGTTCGCGGGTGCGCTCTTCGCGGCCTTCGCGGGCGGTGCGCGCTGGCTCTTGCTCCTCCTCCCAACCAGTTGGGTCGCGGCCCTCTCCAAAAGTGTCACGCTCCTCGGTTCCGCCGCGCAATCCGTCCCCGACCTCGCGGGCGGTCTCACCCTCCCCTGGGCCATCGACGGCGGCCCACCCATTCCCTTCCCATTCTCCTTCATCAACGGCATCAACATGCCGCTCATCCTCTCGCACGGCGGTTCGGGCATGATGGTGGCCGCGCTCACCGTCCTGATTCTCATCGTCTACCGTTTCGTCCGCGATTGGCGCGGCGGCCTCGTGATGGTCATCCTCCTCGCCGCGCTCGCCAACCT
>JAYRVQ010000137.1:0-4027 GCA_041918465.1 Anaerolineales bacterium | reverse complement strand
GCGGAGAGGTTCGAGCCGAGTGCGACCAGCCAGATGGAGGCCAGATGCACTTTTTCGGGGACGCGTCCCTCACCGAAGATCCAGATTCCCAGGAAGGTGGATTCCATGAAAAAGGCCAAAAGTGCCTCCACCGCGAGCGGGGCGCCGAAGATGTCGCCCACGAAGCGGGAGTACTCCGACCAGTTCATGCCGAATTGGAATTCCTGCACGATACCAGTCACAACGCCGATGGCAAAATTGATGAGGAACAACTTGCCCCAAAACTTCGCCATTTTGCGCCAGGATTCGTCCCTGGTCTGGTAGTAGCGGGTTTGGAAGTACGCCACGAACCAGCCCATGCCCAGTGTGAGCGGGACGAAGAGCCAGTGGTAGATGGTAGTAAGTGCAAACTGCCATCGTGAAAGGGTGATTGGATCCATACATTCTCCTTTTACAAATTTTCCTGCAAAAACTTATGCACGCGTCCCTCGATGCGTGCGACTGACTAAACCAGCGCTGACACGCTCAGCGGTACGCCCGCCGCCTCTTGCGCGAGACTTTCGAACGTGACCGCGGCCATTTCGCGTAACATCGCCATCTGAACGCGTCCCCATTTATTGCTGACGGGGCATCCCACGCGGAACGGGCAGTCGTCCTCGCCTTTTGAGGTCAGACATTCCGAAAGCAGGATCGGCCCCTCGAACGCTTCAACCACATCTCGCAGTGTGATTTCCGCCGCGGGGCGGGGGAGTTCCAATCCGCCGTCGCGCCCCGCAAAAGTCTGCACCAGGCCGTGGGCCGCCAACTGCGCTACAATGCGGGACATGAAAGCCTTCGGAATCAGCATCTCACGTTGAATGGCTCCCGAGGCGCGGCGCGTCCCTTGCGGGTGTTTGGCGAGAGCCAGCACCACACGAACAGCGTAGTCGGTTTGGCGATTGATTTGGAGCATTTTTATCCTTTTAATGCTTACTCTATTAGTAAACGATTACTATTATTGTAATGATTACGATGTAAAAAATAATGTGTCAAACGTCATATTTTCATTGCGCAAATGTCATGTCTGTCACAAAAAATGAGCGTCTTGCGCGCTTTTCCTTTCGCGGGATATAATTTACTCACGGAGAAAATATGCCTCAAACACAAAACCGCGCCGTGATGAACTGGTTATTCATCTTTGCAGGAATCGTCGCTTTCCTCGTTGTCTTCGGCGGATTCGTCCGCCTCACCCGTTCGGGACTTTCCATCGTCGAGTGGAATCCCATCAGCGGCTCTGTCCCGCCCATGGGAGAGCATGATTGGGAGCGGGAATTTGCCAAATATCAGCAAACCCCCGAATTCATCTACGTCAATTCTGGCATGACGCTGGACGATTACAAATACATCTTCTACATCGAGTGGATCCACCGCTTCATCGCGAGACTGGCGGGGCTGGTGTACGCTTTCCCCGTCTTTTATTTCCTCTTCCGCAAAACCATTCCGTGGAAGGAATTTGGCATCTACTTCCTGATGGGGATGCTCTTCATCGGGCAGGCCTTCATGGGATGGTTCATGGTCGCCAGTGGATTGATTGACAAGCCCGCCGTGGACCACTTCCGCCTGACTCTACACCTGCTTCTCGCCCTGACCTTGCTCGGGCTCGCGTTGTGGACGGCCTTCGGCCACCGATACGGATTCTCGTCCCCTGCCAAAGTGAAGTGGTCTTCGCTCTCAAAACTGGCCGCGGCCTCCTTCGTTATCCTGCTGATCCAAATTTCCTACGGCGGACTCGTCGCGGGGCTGAAAGCGGGACACGTCTCGAACACCTGGCCACTCATGCTGGGGCAGTGGATTCCAAAAGGCATCTTCGGCGCGAATGGATTCAACTGGCTGAACCTCTTCGAAGCCCCGCAGACGGTTGTCTACATCCACCGTTGGTTCGCCTTCCTCGGATTGCTCCTTGTGCCATGGGCATACTGGCAGGCAAAGAAACGAAACTATCCTCCCGAAATCCAGCGTGGACTGCTCTGGCTCATCGTCGCGGTGACGACACAGATCACGCTCGGAGTCACCGTCGTGCTGACGAATGTCAACGTCCCCGTAGCCTCCATCCATCAGGCTGGTGCGGTGATGTTGTTCTGGTTAGCGGTTTTCTTTCTCCATCGTTTGCGAGCATTGGATCAAATATTATGAACCCAAGTCTCCTAATAGCTAAATTGCGCTCCACTCAATACGAGTTTTTGCCAGCTAAAATCGGCCTGTTAGCTTTTGCGATAGGTTTTTTATTGTATGTACTAAACAACACACTGTTTAAATATGATGCGATAGGGTCGCTTATTTGCTCAAGAACAGGTGCTGTCACTTTTTGCGGACTTTTGGGATTGGCGGGATTTGTGGTAATGATAAGGAGAGAGCTTCGTCAAGTTGTTGTTATTCGGGGGAAATTAGCAATGTTTTATGGCTTAATTTGGTGTGTTATTTCATGGAGTCTCGCGATCCATTATATGTTTTTACTGTTCAGTGATATTTCCATGCTGTTGAAATGAATTAAAGTAGATAAGACTTACTCAATGCGAGTCTGCCAACTTTGCTAAGCCGAGACCCTAGGCCTCAAATAATTTCACCCAGGCGCACTTCTCTGGCGCGATCGTAAAGTCCGCAAGAATCAAAACGGACAGACTTTTACAAGCCTGTCCGTTTTTGATTATTTTTAGACGACTACAATCCCAAATACGCCGTGCGGACGTGTTCATCCTTGACAAGTTGTTTGGCGGGGCCCTCCATCTCCACTTTGCCTTCGGCCAGCACGTAACCGTAGTCACTGATAGCCAGTGCCATGTGAACGTTCTGTTCCACCAACAACACCGTGATGCCCGCGTCGCGCAACTTCCTCATGCTATCGAAGAGTTGAATTGTAAGCACGGGGGCGAGACCGAGCGAGAGTTCGTCCACCATCAGCACCGTCGGGTCGGACATGATGCCGCGTCCCACCGCCAGCATCTGCTGTTCGCCGCCGCTCAATGTGCCAGATTTCTGAGCGCGGCGTTCCTTCAGGCGCGGGAACGTCTCGTAGACGCGCTCGAGATTCTGCTTCATCTTTGGGCGGGCGCGGCGGTTGGTGGCACCCATCTCGAGGTTCTCCTCCACCGACATGTCGGTGAAGAGTTGTCGGCCTTCGGGCACGAGCGTGAGTCCCATCTCGGCTTTGGCGTAGGCGGGCAGTCGGCTGACATCCTTCCCCTCGAACCAAACCGAGCCGCTCCACGGACGGAGGAGACCCATTACGGTGCGGAGCATGGTGGTCTTGCCCACACCGTTGCCGCCCACAATGCAGGTCAGTTTCTTGTCCTGCAAGGAAACGGTCGTATCCCACAGGATTTGTACTTCGCCATACCCCGAAGCCAGGTTGCGAATTTCAAGTACGGCCATGTTATGCATCCTCCATCAGGCGTTCCGCCAGTTTCGGATCGCCGAGATAGGCTTCGATGACGCGCTCATTTTTGACGATCTCCTGCGGACTGCCTTCCGCGATCTGTTCTCCGTAATCGAGAACCATCACGCGGTCCGAGACGTTCATCACGGCCTTCATCACGTGTTCGATCATCAGGATGGTGACGCCCTGTTCGCGAATCTTCAAGACGGTCTGCACCATGGGATCAATTTCGGATGGATTCAGACCCGCCAGCACTTCATCGAGCAGGAGCAGATAGGGACGCGCCGCCAGCGCCCGAGCCATCTCCAGCCGCTTCTTTTGTGCGACGTTGAGACTGCCTGCCAGTTGATCGGCGCGGGGCGTCAACCCGACGAATTCCAACACCTCCGCCGCGATGGACGCGGCGCGGCTCAGGGGTTGATTCTCATGTCCGAAGCACGCGCCCGCCTCAACGTTCTCGCGAACCGTGAGTTCGTTCAGCGGCTGGACGATCTGGTGAGTCCGCGCCATCCCCAGTCGGGCGTGATCGTACGGTTTGGCGCGCGTCACATCCTGGTTGCGGAAGATGATGCGTCCCTCTTCGGGAGGATAGACTCCGTTAATGGCGTTGAAGAGAGTGGTCTTGCCCGCGCCGTT
>JAYRVQ010000136.1:0-3865 GCA_041918465.1 Anaerolineales bacterium | reverse complement strand
TCTTCAAGCCATTTTCCCGGAGCAGAGCGAATCCAGCCGCTACCGCGTTTTTGTGATGGACCGCGACGGTTCGAACCGCCGCGCGATCTTCCCACCCACCGACGCGGCTGGCCTGGAGCCGCAAACTCCCGTCTGGGCGCCGCAACCAGTTGAAGGTCAGGCAGGAGACTTTTTGGCAGTCGTCTATCAAGGCAATCTGTGGCTGGTCGACTCGGGAAGCGGGCAATCGTTCCAGGTCACGAACGATGGAATGCTGGTGAAAGTGGATTGGAAGTAAATGATTCAGCGAATCAGCAATTCAGCAAGTCGGCGAGTCAGTAAATTAGCAATTATTCAAGAGAGGAACTTTTCATGAGAATACTAATCACGGGAGCCGCGGGATTTCTCGGCTCACATTTGAGCGACAGGCTCATCTCCGAAGGGCACGAAGTTGTTGGGTTGGACAATTTCGTCACGGGCAGCCGCGAAAATATCGCGCACTTGATGGGCAATGAAAGATTCACTTTTTACAGGCACGATGTATCGAATTACATCTTTGTACCGGGCAAAGTGAATGCCGTCCTGCATTTTGCATCCCCGGCCAGCCCGAACCCAAAGTCGCCTTCGGGATATTTCAACCTGCCCATCCAGACCATGAAGGCTGGGGCGCTGGGAACGCATCATTCGCTTGGCGTGGCAAAGGCAAATAACGCGCGCTTTTTACTGGCCTCCACCAGTGAAATCTACGGCGACCCGCTCGTCCACCCACAGACCGAGGATTACGCGGGCAACGTGGACCCTGTGGGCACGCGCGCCGTCTATGACGAGGCCAAACGCTTCGCCGAGTCTTTAACGATGGCCTATCACCGTCACCACGGCGTGGATACAAGTATCGTCCGCATTTTTAACACGTACGGTCCGCGCATGGACCTGGAGGATGGCCGCGCCCTGCCCAACTTCCTTAAGCAAGCCCTGCTTGGTCAGCCACTGACCGTCTTTGGAGATGGACAACAAACGCGCTCCTTCTGTTACGTGGACGATCTGATCGACGGTATCGTCCGCCTGCTGTATTCGGATGAGCATCTGCCCGTCAACATCGGCAATCCCGTGGAAATGTCCGTTCTGCAATTCGCGGAGGCCATCAGCGAAGTAACGGGCAATAAGGCTGGCGTTGTCTTTTTGGCAGGCGAGCGCAGTGAACGCGATCCGCAACAGCGCCAACCCGACATCACCCGCGCCCGCACAATTCTTGGATGGGAACCAAAAGTCAGCCTCGAGGAAGGCCTAAAACGCACCATTCCCTATTTCAAGGAAAAACTCGGATTGGCATGACCCATATCTTCAACGACGCGAACGAGCGTTCCCGCTTCCTGAAGTTTGCCGCCGTCGGCGCGATCGGCACGGTGGTGGATTTTGGTGTCTATAATTTTTTAAATCTTGTGGCTGGCATGGCTCCTGTTATTTCGCAGGCGTTTTCCTTCACCGTGGCCGTTATCAACAACTTCCTGTGGAACCGCCACTGGACTTATCCCGAGTCGCGGGCCAAGGCTGTGCATCATCAAATGATCCAGTTTGGATTGGTCAACGTGGGCGGATTGCTCATCCGCACGCCGATCATCGCGGGGCTGGAGAATCCGATCGAAGTTTTTGCTGGCAGGCTCGGGGTCCAGGCTGAGGCGGCGAATGTCATCGGTCACAACGCCGCGCTGGCGGTCGCGATTGGAATCGTCATGCTGTGGAATTATTTCGCAAATCGTTATTGGACGTATAATGACATATGATGAACAATGAAGGCGCTTCCACCGTCCAACGGGTATTGATACCCATTTACAATTCCAAAGGCGATGTGGATGTTTTACTCGCCTACCCATACCTTTTCAACCGCACTGGCGATTGGGTGGGATGGGTGACGCCCGGAAGGGATGTGTACTCGGTGCTCGGTTACTACGTCGGATATTTGACCGACGAGCCGCGCATCCTCCGCAAGCGAGCCACATTCACGCTCAAGCCTCGACTTCAGCCGCCCGCGGTTCCGAAGAAAATTTTCCCACCCGCGACGGTGCCGCTCGCGCCGTTAATGCGGGAGATCACCTACAGCATCGTGGATGTCCTGCTCGAGGAGCCTGAACGTCTGCATACCCTCGACAGCGGCGAAAAGCGCGAGGATTTGGATTAGAAGATCAAGGCTTTAGAAATGACAGACACATTACCCCCCAAACCCATCCGCGATTCGCGCATGAGCATCGCACAGATGATGCAACCCGAACATGCCAATAACCTCGGCAACGTTCACGGCGGCTGGATCATGAAATTGGTGGACGAGGCTGGCGCGCTGGCTTGCATGCGCCATGCCCAGCGCCGGGTGGTGACAGTGGCCATGGACTCGATGGTTTTCCGCCACCCGATTAAAACCAGCGATCTGGTCATCCTGAACGCGGAAGTGAACTACACAGGCAGGACTTCCATCGGAGCCGAGGTGCAGGTGATCGCTGAGAATCCAATCACGGGACAACGCTGGCATACCAATACTGCCTACCTGCTCTATGTTGCGCTGGATGATGAGGGGAAACCTGTGCAGGTCCCGCCGGTTTTTGCAGAGACAGTGGACGAGGAGAAAAAACTGGAGGAGGCCAAAACCCGCCAGGCAAGGCGATTGGAGCAGAGGAAATAAAGGGTTATCGGAAAGACTCGTCGTCAAAATCAGGCCTGCCAGTGGCAAGGAATTCAGGCAGGAGATCCAGAAAATGTTCGTTCAACACAATGACAACCACATCTGGCTGGACCTGTTCCACCCAGGCGTTGGGGAGCATATCGTTCCCCGCCAGAATATCCACGTAATATGTGCGGCTGAAATGCTCCGATAAAAATGGCATGACAGAATAAAGAAATGAATCGTGAAAGAAAAGGGCGGTCGGTAAATCAGTTTTTTTGTTGCGCGCAAAAGTGATGTGTCTCCCCGAAGGCAAAACCATGGACTCCGATTGAGCAGTTTGTTTGAACAAGGGCTGTAATTGAACGCGTTCTTCCACAAGACTGGTACTGCCAATAATGTAACTTAGATCGAGGATCTTTGGCTCCTGGAAGGTAATTTTAAAATCAGAAATGGCATGGGGGGACAGTTCGGGAAAATCCGACTTGAGCGCTTCCAGAACGGCTTGATAGGCGGCCAGACTGCCGAGATCGTTCCAATGCGAATCGGTGGAATAATAGATTTGCGCGTCATGTCTGGCCTGCAACATGGCGGGACGAAGATCAAGAACCCAAATCGAGGGTTCCTGTGCAAGACGGTCGAGGATTTGATCGAGTTGGGATGTCGAACCAATCTGCTGGATCTCAGCAGGGACATATTCAGGATAAATGGTATTTTTATACGGTGCAGTGACCAGAAGCAGGCGCGCGCCGTTGGCTTCGATCAATGATTGAAAAGCAAGCAGGCTCTCTGCATAAGCGTCCAATTCGGAGACGGCTAATGGGTAGATGTTTTGGAACTTGTCCATGCCGCGGTTGGTAGCGAAGACCAGCCAGCCGTCTGGACCGAGAAGCACATCGTGATAGACGCGGTCCCCCATCCACAGGCGAAACTCGGTGACGAAGGAAATCATCCTGTCGTGAGCGGGAAATGAGTCAAACTGGGACGAGAGAGTCTGTCCAAACGGAAACGCCTGCGCGAGAAGCTGGCCAAGGAAGACGATGAGAAAGACGAGAGAATAACGATTTTGCATGGTTAGAACTTATCGTAAATTCCGGGCGCGTATCCGCCACTGACGAGAACCGCGATCCCTGCCCAGAAGAGGGCGAGGAGCAAGACGTCCGCGAGGAGGCGCGGAAAAATACCAAGGCGAGGAAAACGCGCTTTAACGCGCGCCAGCCATGGGTCCAGAAAGGA
>JAYRVQ010000135.1:0-5883 GCA_041918465.1 Anaerolineales bacterium | reverse complement strand
TAGCGTTCGTTGACTTTCTTTTTGGTGTCTTCGTTCATGGCCTGCTCCTAGTCTTCCTTCGTCGGCCAGTGCGATTCGCCGTGGCGGATGATGAGGTACAGATGCACGCCGATCAGTCCCGCGAGAACGAGGGGCAGCATCCAGATGTGACCTGAGAAGAAGCGTTGCAGGGTCAGCGCGCTCAATTCCGTGCCGCCGCGCAGGGCTTTCAGGATGAACTCGCCCGCGAACGGCACCGCCCCCGCGATCTCCGTCCCAACGGTGGTAGCCCAGAAGGCGCGCTGGTTCCACGGCAGGAGGTAGCCTGTGAAGCCCATGCCAAGCGTGGCAATGAGTAATCCAATACCGATAATCCATGTCAGTTCGCGCGGATATTTGTACGAGGCGGTGATGAAGACGCGCAGCATGTGGATGAAAACCACCAGCACCATCAGCGTCGCGCCCCAGTGATGGATGCCGCGAATCAGCCAGCCGAAAGCCACATCGTTCATGATGTAGGTGATGCTGTCGTAGGCGTGGTCGGGCGAGGGGGTGTAGTAGACGGTCAGGAAGATGCCTGTCGCGCCCTGCAAGATAAACAGGAACAGGCTGGCCGAGCCGAGTGTGTTCCACCAGTTGCCTTTCGGCTCGGGGCGGTCGAGTACATTTTTGTAGATGTCGTTCAGGCCGAGGCGTTCATCCAGCCAGGCGAAGAGTTTTTTCCACATGGCCTAAGCCTCCGAGTAGAAGATTTCGAGGATGCCGTCTTCGGTGAGGCGGAATTCCCCATAGTGGTGGAGCGGAATGCTTGTGGGCGCTTTGATGATCGCGCCATCCTCAGCGAAACTGGCGTCATGACAGGGACAAAGGAAGATGCGCTTTCCCTCATCCCAGTTAACCGTACAGCCGAGATGCGTGCAACGGCTATTGATGATCAACAGGTCATTCGGATCCTCCGATTTACGGATGACGAATCCGCCGTGACTGGTGGCGGTGCGCTCCCACCCGTTGACCTGGACGCGGGTGAACGAAAACGGATACGGTTTCCCGACCTCGGGCATGTCCGCCATTTTTCCGATGGGGACCCACGCCTCTTTGCCACCGCCACCCAGGGCGGGGTCGATCAAATAACCGACAGCAGGGATGCCGACCGCCGCGCCGACGATTCCCCCCACGAAATAGACGCTGGCCTTCATGAAGTCCCTGCGGCTGATGGATTCGGACATGCTACCTCCAACGTGTAGTGATGTTTCTCGCCTGGGCTGTGAACAAAGCCGTTGCTGTTGGTGCAGGCACTCGCAACAAGCGCTCGCAACGGCACAGGGTTTCGATTAGAATTGGATGGCTTTGATTTTACCCGATGGATTATACGGTTCAATCCCTTCTTTATTAGAGGAAGTCTGAAACGAATAACCCATGAGTATTGTCACTTTTATTCAGAGAAAGTTGGGTGAGATAATAGGCCATCTCCCCTTAAATCAAATTGCAAGGAGGCCTCGATGGGCCTGAAAAGAAATGTCAGTCTGGCAACAGGATTGAAATACAAGGGACAGGGTCCCATGCTGACCTTTGTCCTGCACCGCCTCGGCGGGCTGGGAATGGCGATCTTCATCACCGTCCATATCCTGGCCTCGTTTGTCGGCGGCGAGATCGGGGGCTTTTTCAACAACATCTACGAGCACTGGGCATTCCAGATCGTGATCTTCTTCTTCGTCCTGTTCCATGCGATTAACGGACTCCGCATCACCATCCTGGACCTGTGGCCGAAACTGCTCGAGCATTTGCGGGAGGCCGTTTGGCTGGAGTGGGCGATCTTCATCCCCATTTACGGGCTGGCGGTTTTTGTCATCATTACCACGGCGTTGGGAGGCTGACATGGCGACCAAATCAAAATCCCTTCCCCTGACGAAACGCGGCCTGAACTTCGAAATGCTGATGTGGATCTTCACGCGTCTCTCCGCCCTCGCGATGTACGCGCTGATTCTCTTCGCCATTATCGGCGCGCTGGTGATGGGCGCGCGCAACCAGATGAATCTAGCGGACGTGTTGCGCTGGGGCTTCATGCCCAACAACACCCACGTCCTCAGCACGAACGTCCCTGACCTCGCTCCGTGGGCAACTCCCTTCTGGAGATTCGTCGCCAGCGCGTTGATATTGGTCGCGACTGCCCACGGCGTGCACGGACTGGTCGCCATCGCGGACGACTACATCATCACCCCGCGCGGGCGGAGCATCATCCGCTTTATCAGCATCGTCTTTATGCTGGCGATGATCGGCATCGGCGTGTACGTCATATGGACTGCGTAGGAGTTATTGTTACATGGCAAACATTCATCAATTTGACGTGGTAGTTGTCGGCGCGGGCGGCGCGGGACTGATGGCTGGTCTCTACGCCTCGCGCACAGCCAAGACAGCGGTTATCAGCAAACTGTACCCCACGCGTTCGCACACAGGCGCGGCGCAGGGCGGCATCGGCGCGGCGCTCGGCAACCTCGAAGAGGATCATCCCGAGTGGCACACCTACGACACGGTCAAAGGCTCGGATTACATCGGCGACCAGGATGCCATCCAGTTCATGTGCGAGGAAGCGCCGCAGGCCGTGCTCGAACTGGAGCAGATGGGACTGCCCTTTGACCGCACTCCCGACGGACGCATCTCCCAGCGACCGTTCGGCGGTCACACCAACAACGAGACAGGGAAACCCGTCCGACGCGCGGCCCACGCCGCCGACCGCACGGGTCACATGATCCTGCAAACGCTGTACCAGCAATGTTTGAAGAATAAAGTCAATTTCTTCGATGAGTATCAGGTTCTCGATTTGCTGATCGAAGATGGAAAAGCCGTCGGCGTCATCGCGGTGAATCTCGCGGACGGCGAACTGCACACCTTCCACACCAAGTCGGTCATCATCGCCACGGGTGGACATGGCCGCATCTTCGAAGTCACGTCCAACGCCTATGCCTACACGGGCGACGGCGTGGCAATCGCGATGCGACGCGGCATCCCGTTGGAGGATATGGAGTTCTTCCAGTTCCATCCGACGGGCATCTACAAACTCGGCATCCTTATCACCGAGGGCGTGCGCGGCGAGGGCGGCGTGCTCATCAACGGACAGGGTGAGCGTTTCATGCCCAAGTACGCGCCGACGGTGAAGGACCTAGCCTCGCGCGACGTCATCAGCCGCGCCATTTATACGGAAATCCGCGAGGGACGCGGCGTGAACGGTCAGAACTACGTCTGGTTGGACGCGCGGCCTGAGTCGATCATCAAATATGCCGCGCTGGACGGACGCACCAACATTGACGGCACGCCATACACTATCACTGGGGAACAATTGCTGGCGAAACTGCCCGATATCGTGGACTTCAATCGCGTCTACCTTGGCATTGACCCCGTGACGCAGATGATGCCCATCCAGCCGACGGCACATTACACGATGGGCGGCATCCCAACGAATAAATACGGCGAAGTGGTGATTGACAGCAAGAACACCGTCATGCCTGGACTGTACGCGGCGGGCGAGTGCGCGTGCGTATCCGTCCACGGGGCGAACCGCCTCGGGACGAATTCCCTGCTCGACCTGGTCGTCTTCGGCAAGTACGCGGGACTCAAAGCCGCGGAGTACGCGAACGGGGCCGAGTTTGGCAAACTGCCCGTCGACGCGGAGGCCGCTACAAGGTCCGCGTTCGAGGCGCTCCGCAATGGGTCAGGCAAAGAGAACGCGTTCGACATCGCCGTCGAGATGAAAAAAATCATGTTCGATGAGGTCGGCATTTATCGCTCCGAAAAAGGGATGCGAGTCGCAATCGAAAAAATCCGCGAGTTGAAGGAACGTTTCAAGGAAGTCAAAGTGACGGACACGGGGCGCATCTTTAACACCGAAATGCTGAACGCCTGGGAACTCGGCTGTATGCTCGAGATCGCGGAAGTGATCGGCGAGTGCGCGCTGAACCGACAGGAGTCGCGCGGCGGACATTCGCGCGAGGATTTCCCGAACCGCGATGATGTGAACTGGCTGAAGCATACGCTGGCGTGGCACAAGGATGATAAGACCATCATTGATTACAAGCCTGTGACCATCACGAAGTATCAGCCGAAGGCGCGCGTTTATTAGAGGCGACTATGCAGATCACACTGAAAATCTTCCGCTACAACCCCGAAGTGGACAAGACCTTCCACTACGAATCGTATACCCTCGAAGGCGAAGAGACCGACCGCGTGCTCGACCTGCTCGAAAAGGTGAAGGGTTACAACGACGGCACGCTTTCGTTCCGCCGTTCGTGCGCGCATGGCGTGTGCGGCTCGGACGCGTTGCGCGTCAACGGGCGCAACATGCTGGCCTGCAAGACTCTCGTCCGCGATGTGGGGACCGAGATCACGATTGAACCCATCCTCGGCATGAAGATCATCAAGGACCTGATCGTGGACATGGAACCGTTCTTCGACAATTACAAAAAGGTGCTTCCGTGGTTCATCAACGACTCGCCGCTTCCCGCGGACGGGAAGGAACGGTTGCAAAGTCCCGAGCAACGCGCACGCTTCGATGATGCCACCAAATGTATTTTGTGCGCCTGTTGCACCACCTCCTGCCCGTCATTCTGGGCCAGCGACGATTATCTCGGCCCCGCCGCGCTGGTGGCCGCGCATCGCTTCGTCTTCGACAGCCGCGACGAGGCCGCCGCCGAACGCCTGCACATCGTCAGCGAGACGAGCGGGCTGGCGCGTTGTCACACCGCGTTCAATTGTACGATGGCCTGCCCGCGTGATATCCAGATCACGAAGGCGATTGGCGAGTTGAAGATGGCGACACTTACGGGGAAGGTGGATTAGAGAGTAGAGAACAGTGATCCCCAAAGGGGACGATGTCAGTTATCAGTGAACAGTCAGGCCGCGTCCATGGGACGCGGCCTGTTTTGTCTGGTTGTATAATGACTGACCACCTATTGAAAAAGACCTGGAAGGAACCTTTACCATGCAACGATCCATCCGATTAAGCAAACGCGAAAAGGAAGTTGTTCAATTTTTATTGGAAGGCAAGAGCAATAAATTAATTGCCCTGGACATGAAGGTCTCTGAGCGCACGATCGAATTCCATTTGAAAAATATCTACTCGAAATTTCAAGTGAGTTCGAGAATGGAATTGGTCCTGAAATTAAAGAACGGCATCCATGGGCTTGAATCTGAAAAACTGGGGTTTTCCACAGTTGCGGAAAAGGGACTTCCTGCTGAAAATGGCGGCGGACTCAGTTCATCAAACTGGGTTACTTCTTTGAGAGACGCCGCCGCTGGAATCGGCAAGGAGTTAAAAATGAAAGTTGCTTCAGTTTCAAACACCAACAACGAAACAGGTCCGGTCACATTCTTCGAATCGATACGCACATGCCTGACCAAATACGCAGAGTTCAATGGACGGGCATCGCGTTCGGAATTCTGGTGGTTTGCATTGTTTGTCGTTATCTGCGCTTCGGCGTTCGCGCTCCTGGACGAGACTTTGGAGGGCATCTTTCTCCTTGCCGTCTTATTGCCCCTGCTGGCGGTTGGGGCGCGCCGACTCCGCGATAGCGGCAAAAGCGCATGGTGGCTATTCTTTCTACTGGTTCCGATTGGCGGCCTTGTGACATTAGGTTTTGTATGGGCCCAGCCATCCATGGATTCTTTGACGGAGAAAAGGGAATTTTCAGCATAAACGCCAACCGTTGGATGTTGATTCCACAGGCCGCGTCTTTGAGGACGCGGCCTTTCCTTTTGATACAATCCTCCTCCAGGAGACCTCCTCATGCAACCTTGGAAAACCCTCTCCCGCAAGATCATCCTCGAACAACGTCCCTGGCTGGTGGTGGAGGATCACACGGTTGATTTGCCAGACGGATGCCTTATCCCTGAATGGCCGTGGATCGTCACGCC
>JAYRVQ010000134.1:0-6629 GCA_041918465.1 Anaerolineales bacterium | reverse complement strand
TGAATATGGCGAGACGATTGAGCCTTCTGGCGCGGTGACAATTGCCGCCGCGTTGCGCGGATCTGTCGGAACAGGCTCTCAGTTGGCGATCGTTTCGGGAGGCAATATCCAGCCCGAGGTCCACGCGCGAATCGTCGCCGATTACGCGGAAGAGGCGCGCGGATGAAACGTCTTCTTTTGGGTGCGGTCATCCTCGCGCTGTTGATCGTCTTTATTCAGCCCGCACAGGCCCAAACGCCTGAACCGCCGGTCATCGTGCGTCAATTGCTCAACACCATGACACCCGAGGAGCGGGTGGGACAGTTGTTCCTGGTGACGTTCCAGGGTACGGACGCGAGTGATGCTTCCCAAATTTACGACTTGATCGTTAATTACCATGTGGGTGGGGTGGTTCTGTTGGCGGACAATGATAATTTTGCGCCGGCGCCAGATACGTTGACGGATGTGCGCCGTTTGATCGCCAGTTTGCAGGATGCAGAGCAATTGGCATCAACAACCCAGGTGTTGGATCCCGAAACGGGACGAATGGTTCTGCCCTCTTATGCTCCGCTGTGGATCGGAATTGTGCAGGAAGGCAACAGCGCCCCGACAGACGAGATCATTAATGGACTGACATCTTTGCCTTCGGAGATGGCATTGGGCGCGACCTGGCAACCCGATTTAACACAGCAAGTGGGGGCGGTGGTCGGGAAGGAACTTTCTGCGTTGGGGTTTAATTTGTTTTTTGGCCCTTCGCTGGATGTGTTGGATCAACCTTCACCTACTTCCAGTGGAGATTTGGGCGTTCGTTCTTTTGGTGGGGACCCGTTCTGGGTTGGAGAGATGGGACGCGCCTACATTACTGGCCTGCATGTAGGCAGTGAAAATCGCGTTTTGGTGGTGAGCAAACATTTTCCCGGACGCGGCAGTTCAGACCGTTTGCCGGAGCAGGAGGTCGCCACCGTCCGCAAATCGCTGGAGCAACTCAAGCAGATCGAATTGGCTCCTTTCTTCGCTGTGACGGGGAATGCTCCAAATGCAAACGCCACTACCGACGGTTTGCTGGTCTCGCATATTCGTTATCAGGGATTTCAGGGCAACATCCGTGCCACCACGCGCCCAGTCAGTTTTGACGCGCAGGCATTGGAAGAGATTCTGAAACTTCCGCAATTCTCGGTCTGGCGGGAGAATGGCGGGCTGATCGTGAGCGATGATCTTGGAAGCCGCGCGGTGCGTGATTTCTACGCGCCCGGCGATACGTCTTTCAACGCCCGCCTGATCGTGCGGGATGCTTTCCTGGCTGGAAATGATTTATTGAATCTTGGCAATATTTTTACCGTAGACCCCTTAGACCACGATGCAACTGTCAAACAGATCCTGAGTTATTTTGCCCAAAGATATATCGAAGACCCTGCCTTTTCCCAACGCGTGGACGCGGCGGTCACGCGCATACTTGTGCAAAAATATGAGTTGTATGGCACATTTGCCGCGGCGACTGTCACACCCTATATCGGACAATTGGACCTGATTGGCACATCCAATCAGGTCACATTCCAGGTGGCCAGCCAGGCCGTCAGCCTGATCAGCCCTGAGCGCGATGAACTTGAAAGCATATTGCCGGAGCCGCCTGCTGTCAATGAATATCTCGTTTTTCTCACTGATTCCAGTTCTGCCTTCCAATGCAGTACCTGTCCTGAACAGTCCATCCTTGCTCCTGATGCCCTCCAGCAGGCCATTTTGCGATTGTATGGCCCAACTGCTGGCGGGCAGGTGATCGCTAGTCGCCTGAGTTCCTATTCGTTTGGCGATCTCTCGGATCTTCTGGCAGGCAACGGAAACAGTGTCATGGAATCCGCCTTGCGGCGCGCGAACTGGGTGATTATTTCCCTGGCCGATGCATCTTCAGATCAGCCGGGTTTGGTTCACCAGTTCCTCGCGAATCGACAGGATCTCCTACGCTCGAAAAAGGTCATCCTATTTTCGTTTGGCGCGCCTTACTATTTTGATTCCACAGATGTTGCCAAACTGTCGGCCTATTTTTCGCTCTACAGTAAATCCCCCGCTTTTGTGGACGCGGCCGCGCGCGTCCTTTACCGGGAATTGTCACTGGGTGGACATTCCCCTGTTTCGATTCCCGGTGTTGGATATGATCTGATCGAAGTCACCGCGCCAGACCCGGAACAGATCATCACGCTCTTTCTGGACCTGCCATCGGATTCCGTTCCCACAGTCACTCCCTCGCTGACACCGGAACCAACCGTCATGCCGTTATACAATCTGGGGGATACAGTCACCGTTCACACAGGGACAATACTCGATCACAATTCCAATCCCGTGCCGGATGGGACAGTCGTCCGCTTCACCATTTCCCTCGGCGGTGAAGGTGGTGGAGTTCTCCAGCAACAGGACGCCACTACCACTGAAGGCGCGGCAGGTATTTCATTCCGTATTGACAAACCGGGGTTGATGGAAATCCGTGCCGCCAGCGAGCCTGCCACCATCTCCGAGGTCCTGCAATTGGATGTGACGGAGGGCGCGGCCGCGGCCGTGACCGTTATCGTGCCTGTCGTTACAGAGACGATTACCCCGGTTCCTCCCACGCCGGAGTTGGTGCCAGAAAATGACTTTGTCACAACCGAAGGCGTACCGCGCTTTGGCGGCTGGATGTTAAATCTGTTCATACTGGGCGGCGGATCATTGCTGGCATATTGGGTGGGTGGGAGTTGGGGAACGGCGCGTTGGAGCATCCGCTGGGCATTGTGCGCTCTGGTTGGCGGCTTGCTGGTATACAACTATTTAGCCCTTGGCCTGCCCGGCGCGGCTGGTGCGCTCAAGGCGGGCGGAGGCGGTGCGTTGGTTGGATTGACTGTGTTGGGGGAACTGGCAGGCGTTCTGTGTGCCTGGTTGTGGATGCGGAAACGAACGCGCTAACGCGCCAGAGTCATCACCAGGCTGAGTATTAACAATCCCAGGGCAGACCAGGCCAAGATCGAATCAGACGATAGAACCTGAAAATCCCAAGCGGGGGAAGTTCGTCGCATCGGGCCAAGTGGACCGGTGGGCACTTCACGCGTCCCGAACAGGTAGGCGCGGAATTCGTCCACGGTTGTTGGGCGCTCGTCTGGGTGCAATGCCATGGCGCGCAGGATGGCGCGTTCGGTGCGGACGCTGATCTCCGGGTTGACCTGTCGAGGCGGGATCAGCCGCAAAGGGTCCAGGAAGCGGACGCGTGCCTCGGTGGGCGGTTCGTTTGTCAGCAGGTGATAGAGCGTCGCGCCGAAGGCGTAAGTGTCCGAGCGGATGTCGGTATGCGCGCTGTCACCGCCATATTGTTCGAGCGGGGTGTAGAGTGCGGTGCCCTGTCCCTGAATGACGGTGATGGTCACTTCGTCGGGGGCCATCACTTTGACAAGACCGAAGTCCACGAGTTTGACGAGGCCGCCGGGAGTTAATTTAATATTGCTGGGTTTGATGTCACGATGAACAATGGGCGGTTCCTGGTTGTGCAGGTAGGTGAGCGCGTCCGATATCTGATTGGCCCAATTGAGAACGCTTTCTTCTGAAAGGAAATTTTTGTTTTTGCGCGCTTCGAGCATGAGCGCGCGCAGGTCCTTGCCCGGCACATAATCCATGACAAGGTAATCGCGTTTCTCGTTGGAGAAAAAATCAGAGACCTTGGGCAGGTTGTGATGATCCAGGCGCGCCAACACAGTGGCCTCGCGCAGGAATTGCTCGCGAGCCTCTTGCAGGATGTGTTCGGGAAGGGCGCGGTCGTATTCGACTTCCTTGAGGGCGCAAAGACGGCCCTCGAGCCGCAGGTCGTCGGCAAGGTAAATATTGCCCATGCCGCCTTGACCGATCCGTTCACGGATCTTGTAGCGGCCGCGCAAGACCTCCCCTGGCTTAACCGGGAGGGACATATGGGGGTCTCCGAAGCGGGGCGTGCAGAGATTTTGTTTCGGCGTGGTTCTGCACAGAAACGCGCTTTTCTGCTATATTATAAACGTCTTTGATATTATTCTGATTGCAGTTTGATGTTTCCACCGATACCATTTGATTTCACGGGAAAATGCCGATGGCCGAAAAAACTGATGAGTTCCCTCTGCTGATCGCGCAGGAAGGCCCGTTGAAGGGACAGCGCTGGTCCATTTCACATGCGCTCGTTATTGGCCGCGAACACTCGTGTGACGTGGTGATCGCAGACCGGCAGGTTTCGCGATTTCATGCCCGCCTCACTCCGACCTCGGAGGGGATCATCCTCGAAGACATGGGAAGCAAGAATGGGACGCATCGTAATGGCGACGAGTTGTCTGCGCCGGTGGTGCTTCAGGATGGAGACGCGATCCAGGTTTCGCTGGCGCAGGAATTCACTTTCCTTACATCTGATTCCACCATGCCGCTGGGGGACGGCGCTGGCAGGCCTGGCCGCCTGATGATGGATTTGCGCTCGAGGCGCGTTTGGGTAAATCAGCAACAGGTTGTCCCGCCGCTTTCGGCGCAACAATTCAAACTACTGTGGTTGCTCTATGATAAGCAGGGACAGGTGATCAATCGCGCCGAATTGGTCTCCACGGTTTGGGGGGAGGATCAGTCTGTGGGCGTTTCAGACCAGGCACTGGATGCGCTCATCCGCCGCCTGCGCGACCGCCTCTCTGCTCTCGACCCGAAGCATCAATATATTGATACCGTGCGTGGTCACGGCGTGCGGCTGGATAATCCGCCTTCGTAACAAACTCTCGAAACCAGGTTCTCAAAAACCTGGTTTCTCTATTTTCGGAGAATTTTCATGGACGCTGAATCCGAGCAACTTCTTGCCCGCCTCTTGCGGATCTCACGCGTGGCCGCCCTTGGGACAGCGCGCGATGGCATCCCCTTTGTTTCGATGGTTTCGGTCGCGCGTGTAGATGACGGATCTGCGTTTTATATTCACGTCAGCCGTCTGGCTCAGCACACGCGTGATATGGAAGCCGAGCCGCGCATCAGCCTTCTGCTTGCCGAAGCGGACGATGGCCGCGCCGACCCGCAGACGTTGGCGCGCGTTACCATTCAATGCCGCGCGGAAAAAGTAGAACGCACGGACGAATCCTACGCGTCCATTCAGGCACTCTATGTGACCCAATTTCCCGCCTCCGCGCAGATGTTTTCCTTTGGCGATTTCAATTTGTGGAAACTGGTCCCCGAAAAAGTTCGTTTCGTGGCGGGATTTGCAAAAGCGTTCAATCTTGTGCCCAACGATCTGAAACGCGCGATCACGGGTTGATTTTCGGAGAAACAATATGACCCCTTTAAAGTTGCTGTGTGTGTTTGCCCACCCCGACGATGAATCAATGGGAATGGGCGCGACGCTGGCGAAATATTCCGCAGAGGGAGTGGAAACTCACCTCATCTCCGCCACGCGCGGGGAACGTGGCTGGTTCGGCCCCGAAGAGCAGAATCCTGGCCCGGGCGCGCTCGGCCAACTGCGTGAGACAGAGTTGCGCCGCGCCGCAGAGACTCTCGGCATGAAATCCGTCCACTTACTCGATTACGTGGATGGCGACCTCGACCGCGCGAATCCCGCCGAAGTCATCGCCAAGATCGTGACCCATATCCGCGAGATAAAACCTCAAGTCGTTGTGACCTTCCCGCCCGACGGCAACTACGGTCATCCCGATCACATCGCCATCGGACAATTCGCCCAAGCCGCCATCGTCTGTGCCGCGGATGCGTCGTATGCGGACGCGAAAAATCTTCCATCGCACCGCGTCTCGAAACTGTATTACATGGTGGACGCGGAGAACTTCGTCAACTTCATCACGTCAGTCATAGGTGATATCACCTATGATGTGGATGATCAAACACGCGGTGAGGTCGCTTGGAAAAAGTGGATGGTGACGACGCGCATTGACACATCTGCCTATTGCGTCACCGCCTTCCGCGCGATCAAGTGTCACGAGAGTCAACTCGCCTCCATCGCGCCGCTGGCGGAATTGCCCGAGGAGCAGGTCGCGCAGGTGCTGTCCCTGCAGGGGACGTTCTATCGAGTATTCAGTTTGGTGAATGGGGGGCGGAAAGTGGAAACGGATTTGTTTGAGGGGCTGAGATAGAAGCAGTAGAGCGAGATATTATCTCGCTCTACTTTTTTATCCCATATTCTTCTTCATCGAAAACTTCAGCGCGATCTTGTACACTTCGCTTAATTTTCCGCTCAGCGCCTGAGCTTCGGGATTGTTCGCGCCCTGTTGCTCCACCTGGGCGACGAGTCCGTTCAGCGCTTCGAGGAATTGGTCATTGACCACGTCCGCGTTGTCGTTGAGCATTTTCTCCACGGCGGCCGCGTCGGGGGCTTCGATCAACTGCTCGATAAACGCAACCTCGGGCGGCTGGGCGCTGGCTTGTTGCAACACCTCGATCATCTTTTGCAGTTTGCCCATCGTGGCGTAATCATTCTTCTCGGAGGCCTGCCGCAACATCTGCTGGACAATATCCACCGCGTCCTGCGTGAAACTTTGCAGGTTATCCTGCGTCGCCTTGGCGATGTCTTCCTGTTTGAGCAAAGTGTCGATAAACTGTTGCGCCTGTTTGTAGCGCGCTTCAATTTGACGATCCGCCTCGTTGGTGTAATCCAGCAATCGTTCGCGGATATGCTCAAGTTTTGTTTTTTCTTCGCC
>JAYRVQ010000133.1:0-7624 GCA_041918465.1 Anaerolineales bacterium | reverse complement strand
TCGAATGGTTCCCGTTCGTTGAAGGGTACGCCTTGAGCGGTGATTTGGTTCAGGCCGTCGCGTTGACGCGGCAGATCCACGATGCGGACGCGGCTTTTGGTCCGCTGTTATGTTCGTTATGGGACGGGATTTCGAACCGCATTCCGGTTGACGCAGGATTCCAATTACAGGATTTTCTATCCTGCCCGGCAGAGTAGAAAAGCAAATCGTTTGCTCGGTTGATTCCAGAATCATCCCGCTGTAGCCGTCCAAATGGACGGTTTCGTTTTTAATTTTATCTTCTTCTGATAACCTGAATACGCAGTTTGCAGAACAAAGGTGAAAATCCTTTTTCTGCTGGTCGAAATTCAAAAGGATTACAAGCCTTCCTTCTTCTTTGCTCCGCGCATATCCAAGAACGCCGCGAGGCAGATTACTTAATAGATCAAGTGAACCCTCTCGAATCGCAGTCTCCTCTCGGCGGAATTTCAGCAATGCGCGAATTGCATTGAGCAACGAGTTTGTTCCCTGATTTTGCCTTTCCACGTTGATTTCCCGGTAATTGGGATGGACCGGCAACCACGTTTCCCGCGCGGACGAGAATCCCGCGTTCCACGTCCCGTCCCATTGCATCGGTGTGCGGACTTCGTCGCGATTAATGGTAAAGCGGAGCAGGTCAAAGATGAAGCGAGGAACGAACTTAAATTTGCGGGGAATTGGATCGAGTGCAGTGGCAAAGGGAAGGGTCGAATCCGTCATGCCGATCTCTTCACCGTAGTACATACATGGGACGCCGCGCACGGTCAAATGGAACATTGCCAGCAATTTGGCTTTGCGGACATCGTTGCCAAGTCTTTTAATGCTTCTGCGCCTGTCGTGGTTGCTGAAAACATAGACGGGCGTGAAGGGATCGGGGTAATGCTTTTCCATTTCCTGTAACAAGCCGCGGAAATATTCCGCGCTGAATTTGAAATTCAACATTTCGAAATCGAACATCAATCCCAGCCCATTGTTCGTTTCTCCACCGAGGAATTTTCTGAGAATCTCTCGTCTGACAACCGCTTCGCCGAGCAGGATCTTTTCCCCAAATTCGTTGCACACCTTGCGTAATTCTCTTGCGAATTCAAAACTCTCAGGCCGGTTCAAATTGTATTTCGCTTCCTGAAAGAAGCCGGAATAATCGAATTCGGTCTGGGCCAATTTGAACGAAATGGGGTTGTCTCGAAATTCCGCATCCTTGTAGATGACGTTTAAAATGTCCAGCCGAAAACCGTCCACGCCCTTGCCGAGCCAAAAGCGGACAATGTCAAGCATTGTCTCTTTCACTTCGGGATTGCGGTAATTCAGGTCGGGTTGGAATGACAGGAAACTCGCCCAATAATATTGTCCGCGTTCCGCGGCAAAGTGCCAGCCGCTTCCGCCAGTGACGCTGTTCCAATTGTTCGGCTTATCCCGCCAGAGATACCAGTCCGCTTTGGGATTGTCACGCGAGGAACGCGATTCCTTGAACCAGGGATGCTCAATCGAAGTATGGTTCATCACCATGTCGAACACGATCCGCATCCCGCGCCTGTGGACTTCGTCAATGAGTTGCAGGGCGTCGCGGAGCGTCCCGTATTCGGGGGCAATCGCCTCATAGTCGAAGATATCATACCCAAAGTCCGATTGAGGCGAGGCAAAGAAGGGGGAAATCCAAATCGTTTCGAATCCCAAGTCCTGGATGTGGTCCAGTTTTTGAATGATGCCTTGCAGGTCGCCGATCCCGTCACCGTTGCTGTCGTAAAACGAGCGCGGGTAGATTTGATAGATGGTGGTTTTGTGATACCAGGGAATTGTCATGGATTGATTTTATTGCATGGTGCATCGAATCCGCAAGCCGGGGAACATTCCTGTTGACTGATGCGTCCTCCGAAAAATAATCGAAAGGCCATTTGTGGAAAGGAGGAACATGCGCTGATATTTTTGTCCTGAAAGAACAGCAGGGCGCCGCCTGCCGTTCCGTCATGTTGATTTTCGAAATTTCAAAAGGAGAAGAGAATGTTCGCCAAACGCCTCGCCCTATCGGGCTTGCTGTTCATGCTTCTGTTTGCCTCGGCCTGTGGGCCAAAGGCCGCCGAAGCCCCTCTCGCTGTTTATGAACCTGCCGCCACTGAAGCGCCTGCGATGGAGTCTCCCGCCTTGCCAGCGGAGCAGTATTATCCCACCGCCATGGCGCCAATGCCCGGCGCACTTCCCAATGCAAAAAACCAGGAGCCATATGATATGTTCTTCGAAGACTATGGCGTCAACCCGTCCATAGATACTGAAGACGATAACCTGTCCACGTTTGCCCTCGATGTGGATACCGGCTCATATACCATCATGCGCAACTATCTTTCCGAGGGCAACTTGCCGCCGGGCGATTCGGTTCGCGTGGAAGAATACGTCAACTACTTCGAGCAGAATTATCCCATTCCGCCCGCGCACCAGGCCTTTGGCATTTACGTGGACGGTGCGCCTTCGCCCTTTACGTTGACCGAGCGCTACCAGATGCTCCGCGTCGGCATCCAGGGATATCAAGTTCAAGACGAGGAACGCAAGGATGCCAATCTGGTCTTCGTAATCGATGTCTCCGGCTCGATGGACATGGACAATCGCCTCGGCCTCGTCAAGCGCTCGCTCGAACTTCTTGTGGAACAACTTCGCCGGACGGACAGTGTCTCCATTGTCGTCTACGGGACAGACGCCCGCCTCGTTCTGGACCCGACGCCTGGTTCCGATAAAGGAGCGATTCTCCGTGCGATCAACCGTCTCCATCCTGAAGGCGTCACCAACGCGGAGGCTGGCATCCGTCTCGGCTATCGGACAGCCATGCGCGCCTTCATCCCCGGCGGGATCAACCGCATCATCCTCTGCTCGGATGGCGTTGCCAACATGGGTCAGACCGAATCGGACGCGATCTTAGCGGAAGTGCGCGGCTATGTTGAAGAAGGTGTCACGCTTGCCACCTTCGGCTTCGGCATGGACAACTATAACGACACTCTCATGGAGCAACTGGCGGACAACGGCGATGGCTTCTATTCCTACATTGACGATATGGATGAAGCCCGCCGCCTCTTCATCGATCAGTTGACTTCCACTTTGCAAACCATTGCCATGGATGCCAAAGTGCAGGTGGAGTTCAACCCCGAAGTGGTCATGCGTTACCGGCTGGTCGGCTTCGAGAATCGCGCCATTGCGGACGATGATTTCCGCGACAACAAGGTGGACGCGGGCGAAATCGGCGCAGGCCATTCGGTCACTGCGCTGTATGAAGTCAAACTCTATCCCGAAGCCTATGGGCGGATCGCCACTGTCTACCTCCGCTGGCAAGACCCGGACACGCGTCAGGTGGTCGAGTTATCCAGGGATTTCGATACTGGCGAGTTGGCCTATCGTTTCGAGGATGCCAGTCCATACTTTCAGCGCGCGGTTGTTGTCGCGGAATATGCCGAGATACTGAAGGAGAGTTACTGGTCGGAGGGGAGTACGCTTCGGGATGTATACAGGGAAGCCCAGCGTGTTGCCGAACTCCTTGTTTTCGACGAGTCCATGCGAGAATTCGTAGACTTGGTTCGACAAGCGATGCGCCTTCGCGATTAATAATGATGTTGGAAGTCAACTCGATTCGTAATACAGAAGCCGCTAAAAGTTAAGCGGCTTCTGTATATGACTCTGCAGGCTGAAAAATTCCCCTTTGCAAGTTCTGGTATAATTTCGCCGTCCTGTTGGGATCTTCCCTGCAGGCACGGTTTTTTATGCTCAAATCCCTCTCGGAATTTTTCAAACGCCGCCTGCCCGCCCGGACTGAGATATTTCTCGTGCTTTCCATGGCGGCTTTTGTTATTTTTACCTGGTCCTTGCGCGCGTTCTTCTTTGGCATCCCCGCGTTCCTGCTTTCCCAGACGCCGGGAGAGATTTTGGTGATTCTTTCCTACATGCTTGCGGTCGCCCTGCTGGAGACGATTCTTGTGACATTTTCATTGGCAGGACTGGCGATCATCCTGCCAGGAGGCTGGTTGAAAGAGGGGTTTTCCTACAAGGCTTCCTTCTTTATCGTTGCTTCTGCGGCAATTTTCATTCATCTTCAGTACGTTTTGACCAATCAACCGACGGTCAATTTTTTGCTACGTGAACTTGGGCTCATGCTCGCTCTCTGGTTGATTCCGACATTGTTGACGCGTTACATTGGCGTCGTTCGTAAAATTGTCCTCGACGTTCTCGACCGCCTGACAATTTTTTCGTATTTGTATCTTCCGCTGGGGGCCATTTCTCTGATCGTTATATTAATTCGATTGGTATGGTGAACTGAATGACGCTGGATTCGAAATTTTCCCGCCGTGATTTCCTGAAATTACTGGCATTGACTCCCGCCGCGCTGGCCGCGCGTCCTCTTCTCTCTCTCTTGGACAAGCGCGCTGACCCTGCCATGCCGAATGTTCTGGTGTTTGTATTCGACGCGTGGTCGGCCTCCAACGTGCAACTCCATGGTTATCCTCGAATCACCATGCCGGCGCTGGCACGATTTGCAGAACGATCTTTTGTTTATCACAATCACTACTCGGCTGGTTGTTTTACCGTCCCTGGGACGGGTTCCCTGTTGACCGGTCTGCATCCGTGGACTCATCGTGCCTTTCAACTGACGGCGGGCGGGGTGACGGACGCGCATCAGGATCATAATATTTTCGCCGCTTTCTCGAAGACGCATTCCACGTTTGGGTACGCACAAAACCCCTACGCGGATGTCTATCTCCATCAGTTCGGAAATTCCATCGATACCTACGTGCCAAAGGAACAATTCAACCTGGAACGCAATTTGTTCTCCAGTCTGCCCATCTTTGATAACGACGCGCGCATGGCTTTTTTGAGCATCGAGGATAATATCCTGCGCAACGGCAAGGGCGCAAGCGGCTCGGTTTATTTTGCAGACCTTTGGCGTCTGTTTGGGATTGGCAAAGATACCTACTTCCGTAAGCGCTATCTGAGAAAATACTATTATGGACTTCCCGAAGCTGGAAGCGGCGCGTTTCTGGTTGACAAGGTGATTAATGGGACAATCGCGGAGATACAGAAATTCGAATCGCCCACCCTGGCTTACTTTCATTTCTTCCCGCCGCATGACCCGTATACGCCCAAGAGAGAATACGCCTCATACTTCGACGACGGCTGGAACCCGCCCGATAAGCCGATCCATCCGGTCTCTCACTCACGCCGATCGCTGGATGAGATTCATACCAATCGCCTGCGCTATGACCAGCACCTTGCATCCTGGGATTCGGAAGTCTCGCGCCTGTTTGACTATCTGGAAACCTCCGGCATTTTGGACAATAGCATTGTAGTGATTACTTCTGATCACGGGGAATTATTCGAGCGTGGCGAGGTCGGGCACATGACTTCCTTGATCTCCAAGCCGATCTTGTGGATCCCGCTGTTGATCTCCCTGCCCGGACAAACTCAGCGCAGGGACATCCATGCCGTCACCAGCAGTGTGGATGTGCTTCCCACGCTCACTAGTCTCGCGGGACTGGAGCCGCCCGCCTGGTCGGAGGGACAGCTTCTGCCCGGTTTGGGCGGGGAGGAGGACGCGGACCGCAGTATCTATTCCATGGACGCAAAATCCGCCTCCTCTTTTTCCGCCATCGATGGCATTTCCATTTCCCTGACGAAACAGCGACATCGTCTCATTTACTACAAACACACAAATCATACGGGTTTTGAATTTTACAACCTGGATGAAGACGGCGAAGAAATGAACGACCTGTTCCCGTCCAAACCCGCATTGGCAATGAAAATGAAAAACGAATTGTTGCAAAAGATCGAAGATTTTAATCGTCCCTACAGAAAAGGATGATTGAAGATGGGCGATGAGTGACGATTCTGGCGCAACGTTTTGCGATCGCCTGAATTTTGTGCCCTGACGGATTTCCCATGTTCGTCAGGGCAATTTTCTTTATAATTGATTATGTCAAAGGAGACAGACCATGAAAAACATTCGAAAATCCCTTATCGTTATTCCCGCCCTTCTTTTTATCCTCGCCTGTCAGGCGGTGACGAGTCCCATTGGCCAGGTGCAGGACACGGCTGGGACGGCCGTCGCGCTCGCCACACAGGCGGGGGAGGTTGTCACGCAGATGGCGGGGCTCGCGACCAACGTCGCGCCGCTCGAAACGATGCTCCCGAACCCGTCAGCCATGCCGGATATTCCTGGCGACATGTTTAATCCCCAATCTTCGCCGCTTTCCGAGTGGAACGGGATCCCCGTAATGCCGCAAGCCAGCGCGGGCGAGGAATCCGACGGCATGTATGTTTTCAAGATCACCGCAACCTCGCAGGAGATTCAGGATTACTACAATGCGCAACTTCCCACTCTCGGCTGGGAGACTTCCTTTTCAATGCCAATGGCAGGAACAGCCATCCTCATTTTTACGAAAGGTAATCAGGTGTTGAGCGTCACCATCATGCCTGCCGAAAACAACGAAGTCATTGTCATGCTCACCATGCAGTAGTCCGAGTTTATAATGTCCCTGTGAAGACTCAACTGCTTGCGCTCGAATCACACGATGATCTTGTCTCAGTTAAAGACAAGATGTCGTGGGCCAAGACGCCGCGCATCCTGCTCATCTGGCCGAAAGGGGAACGTATTGCGCTTCGCTCGCTGGATTTGCAGATGCTCCAGCGACACGCGCGTTCCCTCGGCGCGACGCTCGGATTGGTGACGCGCGACGCGCGCGTCCGGCGCGAAGCCGCGGCTGTTGGACTGCCCGTTTTCGATTCCCCGCGTGCGGCTCAAGCGGACCTCTGGCCTGTTCCCGTTCCACCGACATTTTCCGAGCCTCGAAGGTCTCCCGCCGAACTGCGCGGCCTGCGCGACGCGGCCCGTCCGAATCGGGATCGCTGGCAGGCGAACCCGATCGTCCGTGTGGGATTTTTCGCGTTGGGCGTTTTGGCGGTTTTGACGCTTGCCCTGCTGTTCCTGCCTCACGCGGAGATCATGCTCTCGCCCGAATCCAAAACCCAACATCTGACGATTCCTGTTGTGGCAGACCCTGCGTTGAAATCTGTTTTTATCGCGGGGAATGTCCCTGCGCGCGAGGGGACGCGCGAAGTTGTCGGCAGTCTGGAGATCGCGTCCACGGGCGAGACAGCCGTCCCTGAGTCTGAAGCGAAGGGCGTCGCCCGATTCCGAAATTTGACCGCGTCCAAGATCCAAATCCCGCAGGGGACGATTGTCCAAACTCTCGGCGCGTCGCCCATCCGATTTGTGACCACGCAACAAGCGGAGATCGCCGCCGGCGCGGGCAAGACGGTGGATGTGCCAATTGAGGCGGTCGGCGCGGGGGCAGGCGGAAATCTCGCTGTGGACATGATCCAGGCGATTGACGGCCCGCTGGGATTGTCTCTCGCGGTGACGAACCCCGCGCTCACAACAGGTGGGACAGAGAGCCTTGTGCCTGTGCCCAGCGCGGATGACCGCGAACACTTGCGCGGGCTGTTGCTGGAAGATCTGCGCGCGCAGGCACAATTGGAAATGCTGGCTGACCTGCCGCGCGGCAGTTTGATTTTTCCCGGCACGGTGAGGGATGTCGTTGTGCTGGAAGAGATGTTTGACCCGCCCTCGGGGGAGAAC
>JAYRVQ010000132.1:0-7059 GCA_041918465.1 Anaerolineales bacterium | reverse complement strand
TCGCCGTTTCACCAGCCTGCATATCAACCGTTGATCACCACCGCCCATTCCGCCTATGCCACGCCTCTGGGCTCGATCTCCGTGGACAAAGAGTCCATGCTCGCGTTGGACGCGGCGCTCAAAATCGAACTGGGTTTCGGCCTCTCTCCCATGCTGAAAGACAGGGAACACTCCCTCGAGATCGAATTACCCTTCCTCCAGCGCTCGCTCGCAGGTGACTTCAAACTCCTGCCTGTCATGGTCCGCGCCCAGGAAACCGATGTTGCCCGCGGACTGGGCATCGCGCTGGCGCAGATACTCAATGGGAAGAACGCACTGTTGGTCGCCAGCACAGACCTCTCGCATTTTTATGACCAGAAAACCGCCAACGCGCTAGACGCCGAAATGCTCAAGCGGATCGAATCTTTTGAACCAGAAAAGATCTTCGAAGCCGAACACACTGGCAAGGGATTTGCCTGCGGACACGCCGCGGTCGCGTCCGTGTTGTGGGCCTCGCGCGAACTCGGCGCAGACAGGGTGCAGGTTCTGCATCACGCCACCTCGGGCGATGTGACTGGCGATTACGAGCAAGTGGTCGGTTACGGTGCGGCAGTGGTTCTGAGAACCACCTGAGACATCCCCCTTCCGCTATAAAGAGAAATCACCCCGAATCTTTGAGTCGGGGTGATTTTTTACTAGCCACCCGACACTTTGGGAATAGAACGCGGAAAACGCGGATTTACGCGGATGAACGCGGATTTCTTGAAATTTACAACAAAAAAACGCTCTTTCTCCGCGTTTTCCGTGCCCGTCCGCGTTCTCCGCGTCCCGTTTTCTGAAACCGTCAGGTGACTAGATTTTTTTAATGTCCTGAATATAAGCAGGTTGATTACTTTCCTGCCCACTTTTTGATGGATGACCGAAACGCCTCTTTCAGCGCCTCGTCTGGCAGTTCGTTTATATTCACAAATTTTTCCCCGTTGACCCAAATTTCAAGCGTATTATCATCGCTTGTGCCGAGATCAATTTCATACTTTTTCAGCGCAGGGTCGGCGTTCAACTTGGCGCGCAGGATATCCTCGATCTGTTCTGCAAAGGGAGCGGCCAGTTTTTCGCCTTTATCGAAATCGAAGACAGTGATCCCCTCGCCATCTGCCAGGGTGGCGGCTATCGTCTCCTTGGGTGGCAGTTCCCTCATGTACTCCGGTTTCTTATCCGTGCGAGGCAACAGGTTCACTTTATTGGTTTTAACAAAAAGGGGAACAAGCAATGCAAGCACAACCAGCACTGCGATTCCACCAATGATCAAGACAGTCATATCCATGGCATCCTCCGAATTGGAACCTCGATGGATCAATGACCGAATTATAACCAACTTCCCTGCAAGTGACTTTACAACATTGACGGCGTTATAATCGTCCCATGTTTGCGCGCCTCGCCGTCAACCTGCCCGCAGTCAGCGGGATGTTCGATTACGCCATCCCCAATGAACTCGCGGGGCAAATCGGACTCGGCTCGCTGGTCACCGCGCCGTTTGGGACTCAGACCGTGCAGGGCGTGGTGATGGAATTGCTGGATTCTCCCTCCGTCGCGGAGACAAAATCCCTCGAATCTTTGCTGGACCCCGTGCCTGTTCTCTCCGTCCCGCAGATGGAACTGGCGAAGTGGATGTCCGCGCACTACCTGCAACCCCTTGCCGCCGTCATCGGGATGATGTTGCCGACAGGATTGAGTCAGCAGGCAGACACGATATTCGATATTAGATATTCGAATATCGAATTATCTAATATCGAATTATCACCCGTCGCATCTCGTCTTTTGAAATTGATCCAAGAAAAAGGCGCTCTCCGCGGCCGCCAGATCGACCGTCATTTCGCGCAGGTGGACTGGCGCAAGTCTGCACAGATGCTCGTGCGACGCGGTTGGCTGAAGACGCAATCGATTCTGCCTCCGCCGCGCGTGCGGCCAAAATATATTCGCGTCGCGCAACTGGCCGTCACTCCCGCCGAAGCGGACGCGTCCATGCCCGACCTCGGCACGAAGCAGACGCTGGCGCGCCGACAGGCCGCGCTGCAATTCCTCGTCCGCGCCGTGGACGCGGTCAACGTCTCGTGGGTCTACGCCGAGAGCGGATGCAAACTGGCCGACCTGGAAGAACTCGAAGAACGCGGGTTGATTCGCCTGTTCGAGTCAGAGATATTTCGGGATCCGTTGGAGAGGGTGGAAAATCGGGAATTGGGAATAGGGAATGGGGAAATCGTACTGACACCAGAACAGGAATCCGCACTGGCTGAGATTGTCAACGCGACAACCTTCAACCTTCAACCTTCAACCTTTTTATTGCATGGCGTCACCAGTTCAGGCAAGACCGAAATCTACCTCCGCGCCGCGCAGGAGACGATAAAGCGCGGCAAGCAGGTAATCATTCTTGTTCCCGAAATCGCGCTCACCCCGCAGACCGTCCGACGATTCCTCGTGCGCTTCCCTGGGCAGGTGGGACTCGTCCACTCGAAACTATCCGAGGGGGAGCGTTACGATACCTGGCGGCGCGCGCGCGATGGAAAACTCAAAGTCATCATCGGCGCGCGTTCGGCTTTGTTTTCGCCGCTTCCAAATATCGGACTCATCGTCGCGGACGAGTGCCATGATAGTTCTTATTATCAGTCGGAGCCGCCGTTCTACCACGCGGTCACCTCGGCGCAGGAGTACGCGCGTCTGTGTGGCGCGGTCTGCGTGCTGGGGTCAGCCACGCCGACGCTTGAGCAACGGGAGCAGGCCGATGTCCAGAAAATGAAGCGGCTGGAGTTGCCCTATCGCGTCACCAATTCAGAATTACCTCCCGTCTCCATCGTGGATATGCGCGAGGAACTCAAGTCGGGCAACCGCGGCATCTTCAGCCGCGCCTTGGCCGAATCCCTCGCCGAGACTCTCTCACGCGGCGAGCAGGCGATTCTATTTCTGAATCGACGCGGAACTGCCACCTACGTTTTCTGCCGCGATTGCGGCACAGTTTTGAAATGTCCGAAGTGCGATACACCGCTCACATTCCACATTGATAAAAATGGTTTGCTCTGTCATCGTTGCGGATACGAACGCCAGATGCCGAAAAAATGCGCGGCCTGCGGTAGTGACCAAATCCGTCAGTATGGCCTCGGCAGTGAAAAAGTGGAGAGCGAAGTGCAGGCCATGTTCCCGCAGGCGCGCACCCTGCGCTGGGATTGGGAGACGACGCGCCAGAAAGACGCGCACGAAATTATTTTGACTCACTTTGCGAATCACCAGGCCGACGTTTTAGTGGGGACGCAAATGCTCGCCAAAGGACTCGATCTGCCGCTGGTGACTCTCGTTGGGATTATCCTCGCCGATGTGGGACTCAACCTTCCCGACCCCTTCGCCTCCGAGCGGACCTTCCAGCTGTTGACCCAAGTCTCGGGCCGCGCGGGCCGTTCGGCGCGTGGCGGACAGGTGATCCTGCAAACCTTCGCGCCCGAACATTACGTCATCCAGTCCGCCGCGAAACACGATGTGGACGGCTTCCACAAATTGGAATTGGATTATCGCCAACAACTTGGCTATCCTCCGTTCGCACGTTTGGCTCGCTTGGAATATCGCCATCGGGATAATGCCAAAGCAGAATCTGAATCTCAGAGAGTCCTTAAGATCATTCAGGAAAAACTGATTACTGAAAACCGAAAACTGACAACTGCCTCAGCCGTCCCGTGTTTTTTCGCCAAAATGGACGGAGTCTATCGTTGGCAGGTGATCCTGCGCGGACCTGACCCTGCCTCGTTGTTGCGCGGTCTGCGTCTTGATGATTGGCGCGTAGAGGTGGAGCCGATTAGTCTGCTATAATCCATTTGTCGACTTTTTTATTGGTAAAGGAGAAAACGATGTTCACGAAATGGATTCTATTCCTGCATGTTTTATCGTCCATCACGTTCTTCCTCGCTCACGGGGCTTCAGCGGCGACCGCATTCCGAATTCGCAAAGAGACCGATTTCACTCGCATCCGCGCCATGCTCGATCTTTCCGCCACGACGTTCATGGCGATGATCATTTCTTTTCTCGTGATGGGTTTAAGCGGATTGGTCTTGCCTTTCATGGTCAAGTTGTGGGACAAGTGGTGGATCTGGATTTCAATCGTGCTGATGGTGGTTGTCTTCTTCTGGATGGCAATGTTCAACGAAAAGGGTTTCAAGCATTTGCGCCGTCTCGTGGGTCTGCCCTATATGATCGGCGGCAAGGAGTTTCCCGCCGAGCCGTCTGCCAGCGCGGAAGAAGTGGCCGCGCATCTCAAAAAGATAAATCTCAACACGTTGGTCATCGTCGGGTATGTGATTCCTGCCATTGTGTTGTGGCTGATGGTCTTCAAGCCGTTTTAGTTTGCGATCCGTCATTGCGAGACAGCGTTCTTCCGTCGAAGCAATCCCCTGTTTTAAGAGTCTTTCAGCCAGACAGGGATTGCTTCGCTTCGTTGGTCTCGATACGCTTGCAAAGTGCGCTCGCTACTCGACCAACTCCACTCGCAATGACGGTTTGATTAAGAGAAAAAACATGACCGATCCAATCTCCCCCCAAGTCTCGCAATATCTCGATAGCCTCGTCCCGCCGCGCGAACCTGAAATGCAAAAGATGGAAGAGATCGCGGCGAAGACGGATTTTCCCATCATCGGTCCCGCTTCGGGTTATCTTTGCTATCTTGTCACGCGCATGATCGGCGCGAAGCGAGTCTTTGAAATGGGATCGGGTTACGGTTATTCCACCGCGTGGTTCGCGCAGGCCGTGAAAGAAAACGGAGGAGGGGAGGTCTTTCATGTCGTCTGGGACGCGGACCTGTCGAAACGCACCCGCGGTCACTTGTCTGCGCTGGGATGCGAAGGCGTGGTCACCTATCGGGTAGGCGAGGCAGTCCAAACGTTAAGAGAGACCGAGGGTCCGTTCGATGTTATCTTCAACGACATCGACAAGGAGGCCTATCCCGAATCACTGGACGTCATCGAATCCAAACTGCGCGTGGGCGGCGTTCTCATCATTGACAATATGCTCTGGCAAGGACGGATCTTCGACGCGTCGGATAGGACTCCCGCCACCGAGGGCGTGCGCGAGTTTACGCGCCGCATCACGCGCCACCCAAAGTGGGCCGCCGTTTTGACGCCAATCCGCGACGGGTTGATTGTGGCGATGAAGAAATAGTTTGCTATAATCTGTGTAAGTTAAGTCATAAAAGAGGAGAATCAAGATGGAAGCATTTGGCCGTGGTTGGAACTTTCTGAAGCAGGCTTGGGCGATGGCCTTCAAGGATAAGGATTTGCTCAAGCCGTCCATTTATGCGCTGGTGGTCGGCGGCATCATTTCCATGATCGGCGTCATCCCCATCATTCTCGTGGCAATGCTGATGGGCGAATCGGAAGTTGGAAATATCGTCCTGTTCGTGCTGGGCGCCATTCTGATCTTCGTCCAGTTCATTGTCAGTTATGTTTTTTCCGCGATGACCGTGTACCTGATCTACGGTTATCTCTCCGAAGGCGATGGCCGCATGGATAAGGCCTGGGGCATCGTGAGGCGCGACTTCTTTGATATTGCCACATTGGCCGCGGCTTCGACTGCCGTCAACCTGATCAAGAATGCCGCCAACAAAAATCGCAAAGGCGGTGTGGGCGCGTCGTTGGCGCGCGCAGGCGCGGGTCTGTTGGATACCCTGTGGACCGAAGCCGCCCTGCTTATCCTGCCTGCCATGGTGATTGATGACTTAAATCTCAAGAAGGGTATGGAGCGCGTCTGGAACATCACCAAGAGCAACCTGCTCCTCATTGGCATCAGCACCGTGGGCGTGAAATGGGTGACTGGTCTGATCGGTTTCATCCTCGGCGTGATCGGCGCGGTGATCGGATTTGCGATTGGCGGCGGCGCGGCCTATGCCTCTGGCGACCCGACCGTCATTGCCATTGGGATCGGCGTCGGCGTGTTGATTTTCTTCTTCTTCGTCGTGGTTGCCAGTGTCATCAGTTCATATACCAGCACGGCGTATCACACCTGCCTTTACATTTGGGCGCGGGATGTGGAAGCCGCGAAGGAAAAGGGCAAGACTGGTCAGGTAGCCGCGCCCGCTCCGCTGGCGGCTGTGCTGAACTAGTTCTTATGCTTCCCAATTCTCGCCGCGAACTCGTTACCTGGGAGGATATGGATCGTCTCATCGATCAACTCCTCCCTCAATTTCGCCGTGAATTCACCGCGATGGTGATGATTACGCGCGGGGGGATCATCCCTGGCGGAATGCTGGCGCAGGCCATGGACATCACCCACGTTCTGACCGCGGCGGTCAACTTCCCTGCGCAGATCGCCAGCGAAAAAAACAAACTGATGGCCTGGCCTGAATTCCTGCAATTTCCCGCGGACGAGTTATTGCGCGGACGTCCCACTCTCATTGTGGACGATGTCTGGGGCTCGGGGCGGACGATGGCCGCCGTCAAGAATCGCGTCTCCTCGGCGGGTGGATTTCCCGAAACGTGCGTCCTGCACTTCAATCCGTATCGCAATCTCTTTGGTGGAGCGCGCCCCGATTACTATGCCGCTGTCACGGACGCGTTCATCATTTATCCCTGGGAGATCGAACGCGGCGGCGATGAAGTCCTGCTTTCTGGATAGTGTATGCGTATTCTACACTCGGATAAATCCCAACGATTGGACATGTTGCGAAAGAACGAATACTTCGACACCATGCCCGATTCATTGTTGGAACAGATCACCGGTCACATGCAGTTGCGTGAGTACGACCGCGGCGAAGTCTTCTTCTGGGAAGGCGACCCGTGCGATGGGCTCTGCGTAGTCATGCAGGGAAGTGCCAAGATCCATCGCATCTCCCCGCAGGGAAGGCAGTATATTGTCCGCGTGTTGCAGGAGGGGGATACCTTTGCGGAAGTCCCCGCGTTCGATGGCGGCGCCAATCCCGTCAATGTGGAGGCGCTGGAAGTCTGCTCGATCTGGGTGATTGATAGCGAAACCCTGCGCGGGCTGATCCTTTCACATCCGCAGTTTGCCCAGAAGGTGCTCGAAAACTTTGGCAGGATGTTGCGCGGTATG
>JAYRVQ010000131.1:0-2268 GCA_041918465.1 Anaerolineales bacterium | reverse complement strand
CTGCGCGTCGGCACATCGCTGCCATCGGGCAAGCGGAGTCTCTATTGCCTTTTGAAACTGCCTTGCTTGCCATGTTGTTGGAGCAATCCAAGGAAATCGCGGTGCTTCAGCAGGAACTTGATGAGCTGAAAAAGAAAAACCTGGGTTGACTGGCGGAGTCGTTTCGAAATATGGCTGAGGCAATTGGCTGGCTCCTGGATGTATATGCGGAGGAGGATGGAATCACTCTATGGCTCCTGACCGATGATGACAAACGCCTGCGCCTGCGTATAGAATTTGACATCACGTTCTATGCGGCAGGGGACTTCAATTTATTACGACAGGCATGGATTTACCTGAAAGAAAAAGATGTCAGACTGGCACGTACCATCCGCCGCGATCTCTTTCTTGGCGAACGGGATGTAATGGCTGTTACTACCTCCAACCCAGCCGGTCTTCAAAAAATGTTCGGGGAACTACAAAGGCAATTCCCTTCCCTCGATTACTACGATGCGGATATTCCCGTCACCCTGCGTTTTATTGCCCGAACAAATACCTATTTGTTGGGGCGCTGCCATGTCAGGTTTGATGAGGAATGGATTCAATCCATCGAGCCTTTGTCCTCGCCTTGGGAGATCGACCCGACTCCCATCCCATTGCGCATTCTGACTCTTGCACCGGACTGTAATCCTGCGATCCGGAAACCCAAACAATTGCATGTGAAATACGGGCAGAGGGAATACAGTCTGTCCCTTGATTCACCACGGTTGTTCATGATCGGATTGAAAGCCGACTTGCAGCGACTTGATCCCGACCTAATCCTGACCGATTACGGTGATACCTGGTTGTTCCCGCAACTTGGTGCATGGTCTGAGGAAACTGGTATTGAGTTGAATCCGAATCGTGATGAGAACAGACAGGTCATGACGCGCAAGGCAGATAGTTATTTCGCCTATGGACAGGTGACGTATCGCGGTGCGCAGTCATATTTGTTTGGTCGCTGGCATATCGACCGCAAGAATGCAATGTCTTTCGGCGAATATGGTTTGGAAGGCGCAATGGAACAGGCGCGTGTTACAGGCATTGGTGTGCAGGAAATGGCGCGCAAGTCTCCCGGCGCAGGCATCACTGCCATGCAGATGCTGACGGCTTTATGTAATGGCATCATGGTTCCTGTTCAAAAGCAACAAGTTGAAGGGAGGAAGACTCTGTCTGAATTGATCCGCGCTGATCATGGCGGTTTGATCTACCAACCCTTGATCGGACTCCACGGTAATGTGGCACAGATCGATTTCTCTTCCATGTATCCTGCAATCATGGTGAAACACAATATCTCTCCGGAGACCGTTGGGCTGGAAAATGCGCCAGAGGGATTGATACCAAAAACCCTGCGACCTCTGTTGGAAAAACGCCTAATGCTAAAGAACATCCTCTCCGATCTCGACCCACGCGATTGTAGAGTCGAAATCCTCAAAGCCCGTGCTGCGGCGCTCAAGTGGTTGTTGGTGGTGTGCTTTGGATATTTGGGATACAAGAATGCCCGCTTTGGAAAAATCGAATCCCATGAAGCCGTGACCGCCACGAGCCGCGAGTTGATGCTGCAAGCCAAGGAAGTTGCTGAAGATATGGGATTCACGGTCATTCATATGTATGTGGATTGTTTGTTCGTCCAGCAAGAGGGGTTTCACAAGCCATCAGAATTTACGCCACTTATGAATGCCATCGAAGAGAAAACAGGCATTCCCATTGCATTGGAGGGAGTATTCAAGTGGGTCGCATTCCTGGCTTCGAAGCGGGATGCACGTGTTCCCGTGCCCAACCAATACTTTGGTGCCTTCCAGGATGGCACGCTCAAATATCGTGGCATCGAGTTGCGTAGAAGGGATACAACCCTGTGGGTGAGAAAGATTCAATTGAAGGCACTGGAAGTTCTGGCAGGTGCGAATACCCCGCATGAATTCGCCGACCGCATTCCAGATGTTATGGCGTTGGTGGAATGTGCAAAACAAGATCTCAGAATTGGACGTGTTCCATTGGAAGAATTGGTCATCCGCCAAAGGTTAAGTCGGGCGATTGAAGAATACACGACCCCATCTCCAGCTGCACGTGCCGCCTTGCAGCTACAGGCACAGGGCAGGCAGTTTGCTCCCGGTCAATCGCTGGAATTCCTATTTGCCCGCAATGCAACCGGGGTCCATGCTTGGGAATTAAGTGAAGCACTTGATCCAAAAAATCTGGATGTAAAACGTTACTACCAACTACTTAACCGTGCGATGCAAACTATCCTTG